>JASFTI010000249.1:0-5645 GCA_050053635.1 Gemmatimonadales bacterium | reverse complement strand
AGCGAGGTCTGTGACAGCCTGCCATCGACGCGGGCAGGCAAGCACGTCGCGGTGCAACTGGTTCGCTGCGGCACCGCCGCCGCTCCGCTGCACGCCGAGGCCAGCGCCGCCGAATCCAGAAAGGACTTCGTTCACAAGCTCCGCCTGTGCCTCAAGGAACTCCGAGAGACGATGATTTGGCTCCGCTACCTCCAGCGCCTGGGTATCGGCGAGGCATCCGAGATCGATGAATCGATCGACGACACCGACCGCGCCATCGCAATCATCTACACCAGTATCAGGACAGCTACCCGCAACGAGAAGCTGAAGTCGTAGTACCAACGGAACGTCGAAGATCGAACGTCGACCGTCGCAGCTAAACTCGGAAATCGGGCGTCGAATGTCCGCTGTCGAATGTCGAGTTCGCTCTCCCATCTTCGGGCAACCTTCGGTCTTTCCCGAACCCGGTGCCTACCCTACATTTACGACGCGATGATTAGGGATCGCCTTAACCAGACGACCGTTGCGCTCCGGGAGTGGCTCTACCCGCAGGAGATCACGCCGGGCCACCGGGTTCGTTGCCAGCTGCCCGGCTGTCACGTGTTCCTCGGCCGTAGCGGCCACCATCTGCGCTTCCGGTCGCTGCGCCGTAGCGATGCCGCCCTGCCGCCCGAGTGGGTTGGATGGCACTGCAGCCGCTGCGGTCACTTGAACGTCTATTGCCCGATCGACGGACCGGGCGGCCGGCTGTAACAATCCGTCTCCTCCCCCGCGCGCGCTTCATCGGCCGAGCCGATCCGAACCTGTCTGGTGGATTCTTGAAACAGAGGTTCCGATGTCGTGGAGTAGCTCATCCTCGTTCGCCAGCCGCTTCACCGCAGCCACCTGCCTGCTGGTCACAGCCACTTTCAGCACGGCCGTTCAGGCGACCGCTCAGGACAGACGCCCGATCCAGGCGAACGATCTCTACAGGATACGCACGGCGGGCGACGTAGTCATCTCGCCGGACGGTGAGCGGGTGGCGTTCGTCGTGACCGAAATCGACTCGGCTGCTGACGCCTACCACAGTCACCTCTGGATGGCCGGCGTACAGGACGGCCAGGTACGACAGCTGACCCGCGGCGCCGTCCGTGATCGCGACCCCGTATGGTCACCCGACGGATCGAAGATCGCATTCGTATCAAACCGTGGAGGAGACGGCGCACAGATATTCATCCTGCCGCTCGACGGCGGCGAGCCGTGGCCGCTCACCGACCTGGAGAACGGCGCGTCCAACCCCGTCTGGTCACCGGACGGAAGCACGCTGCTATTCGGCTCGTCCCTGACGACGCGCGACTTGGAAGAGGAGGCCGAGGCCGAGGCTGAGAGCGAAGGCGCGGACGAAGGCGAAGCGGCGATGTGGGGCTCGCTGGCGACGATCCGTAACTGGCTGGCCAAGAACGCCGAGGAAGAAGAACCCGCCGTGATCACGCGCCTGCGCTTCCAGGGCGAGCGCGGACTCAACCCAATCGAGCACTGGGAGCACATCTATGCGATCGACCTAGAGGAGAGAGAGTCGCGTCGACTGACCGACGGACCCTACGACTTCTTCGCGCCGACCTTCTCGCCCGACGGTCGGCAAATCGCCTTCATCGCCGACGTAACGGATGGCCTGCACCCCGACTACTCGCTGAAGAACGAGCTGTACATCATGGATGCGGAGGGCGGCGAGCCCCGGATGATCGATATACCGGGTTACAACGTCTTCAGCCCGTCCTGGTCGCCTGACGGCACCCACATCGCCTTCGCCGCCCGCGATACTACCGAGCCGTCGGCGGCCAACACGATCATCGGCGTCCTCGAGCTACTCGAGAGCGGCCTCGTGGGCAACGTTGAATGGGTGAGCCGTCCCCTGGACCGCAGCACGCGTCAGTACCACTGGTCCGCCGACGGAAGGTCCATCTATTTCAGCGCCGGTGTGCACGGCACGGTCCCCATCTACCGTGCGCCGCTCCACAACGGCCAGATCCGCCAGGTGGTCTCCGGCGAGCGCGGGGTGCTCTCTTTCGACCTGCACGCCGAGAAGCTAGCCTTCGCCGTCACCCGACCGGCCAACCCATCCGAGGTCTATGTAGCCAACGCCGACGGCGATGACGAACGTCGACTCACCAACCTGAACACCGACTGGCTATCGGGGATCATCGTGCAAGCTCACCGCGGTTTCTGGTACGAGAGCTTCGACGGCCGACGCGTCCAGGGCTGGCTGATCGAGCCGGTCGGCTATCGCGAGGATGAGACGTACCCGCTGGCCGTCGAGATTCACGGCGGCCCCCATTCGATGTGGGGGCCCGGTGAGCGAACCATGTGGCACGAGTTCCAGCTGCTGACCGCGAACGGATTCTTTGTTTTGTACACGAACCCACGGGGCAGCAGCGGTTATGGCTATGACTTCAAGTACGCGATCCAGCGTGCCTGGGGCGATGGGCCGATGCGGGACGTGCTCACCGCCGTAGACACCATCGTCGCACGCGGCATAGTCGACGAGGAGCGCATGGTCGTCACCGGGGGCAGCTATGCCGGCTACCTGACGGCGTACCTTGTCGGCAACGACCACCGCTTCGCCGCCGCGGTCGCCCAGCGCGGCGTCTACGACCTGGCGACGTTCTTCGGTGAAGGGAATGCCTGGATGCTGGTGCCCTTCGAGTTCAACGCCTACCCGTGGGAGGATCCCGACGTCCTGCGCCGCGAATCGCCCATCACCTACGCGCACCAGATCGAGACGCCGCTCCTCATCATCCACTCCGATCGCGACCTGCGAACCGGCGTCTCGCAGTCGGAGATGCTCTATCGGACGCTGAAAGTGCTGAAGAAGCCGGTGGAGTACGTGCGCTATCCGCGGGAAGGACACGACTTGTCGCGCAGCGGTGAGCCAACCCTGCGCATCGACCGGCTGCTGCGCATCCTCGAATTCTTCCAGCGGTATGTGAGGCCGGACCTCTAGCCTCGCACGGGGAGCCCGCGCTCGGAGAGGAAGCTCTTGATCTCTTTCACGGTAGCCTCGCCCGAGTGTAGCAGCGGGCCCACGAGGACTCCATCGACGTCGCCGATCATCAAAGCATCGAACACGTCTTCCACCTTGCCCGCTTCGCCCGCCGCCAGCGCGGGTCTGGCCACAACCGAGCTCACCGACCGCAGCAGCTCGAGATCGTACGGTTCCCCGTGCCGGCCACCGCTCGATGACTCGATGACGATCGCCCCGCCATTCTGCGCCTCGATGACCCGCGCCCAGGTCAGCGCGTCCCACTCGCGGGCCGCACCGCCCGGCGCGTCGTAGACTCGCCAGCTTTCAGCCGCGCCGGCCGCGGTGACGGCCACGGCGATCGCTTCCGACCCGAACTCGCGGGCGAGCTTCGCGATGAGATCCGGATCGTCGAGAGCCGCCCTCTGGATGGCGACACGCGCAGCACCGGCGGCCAGCAGATCGCCGACTTCGGTCGCGGCCGTCAGATCGGCCCAGAAGGTGATCGGGATCGTCAGGGCGGGCGCGACCCGTTCGGCCAATCCGCAGAGAAGCTCGAGCGGCGTCGCCCGGGCGACGAACACGATCTCGTCGGCGTCGGCCTCGGCGTAGGCGGCGGCCGCTTCCGCCGGGTCGCGCGGCCCTCCGAACACCTGCAACGCATCGGCCAGTACACCGTCGCTAGCGAGAGCGAGGCTGGGGATGATCCGCTTGAACTGCAGCTGCCGCTACTCCACTTCTTCGGGCTCGGGAGCCAGTGGCACGTTCTTCCGGATGCGGTGACTGAAGAGGGTGATTTCGCTGAAGCCGGCTCGCCTCAACATCTGCTCGCCGACATCCCAGCCCTGCTCGAGGCTCGTCGGGACGTGGCTGTCGGTCCCGATGGTCACCGTAGCCACATGGGCATCCTTCGCCATCTTGAGGATATCGAGTGACGGGTAGGGCTCGGCCGGCGCCTGGACGACACCCGAGGTGTTGACCTCGAGTCCCAGACCCTTGGAGACCATTGTTTCCAGCAGGCCGTGTATCTGTGATTCGAACGGCTTGGCTTCGAAGCGTCCGTAGTGCTTGACTCCAAAGCGCTTCGCCATGTCGAGGTGGGCGGCCACATCGAAGCCACCCCACTCCAGCATTTCCGCTATCGCCTCGAAGTAGCGGCCGTAGGCCTCCGACGCATCGCGGGTCTTGAAGTAGCCGCTCACCGCGCCGCCGGAGATCTGTTCACCGTCGACTACGTGCAAGGAACCGATGATCAGATCGAAGTCGACAGAGTCGGTGAGCGCATCCAGCGTCTCCACCCACTCGGGCCGATACTCGTACTCGGCACCGAGCAAGATTCGCAACTCCGGGTAGTCGGGTTGCAGCCGCTCGATCTCGTGCTGGAGCTGCTCGTACCGCTGACGGGCTTCAACCAGATCGAGGATCCAGTCGTCGCCCGTCGGGCTCAGCGTCTCGGCGTGATTGGTGAAGCAGATCTCTTCGAACCCGAGCTGCGCCGCGATCTCGCATACCTGTTCGGTGCTGCCGCGACCGTCGCTCGAATACTGGTTATGAATATGATAATTGACGCGCACGTTGATGCCTCAACTGACCAATGCGATCGCCACACCATCTCGGGTCGGTACGACGATCGACGTGAATCGCGAGTCTTGGGCGACGCGCCGATTGAACTCCTGAATGCCAAGCACTTGGGGATCCCGGCTCTCACGCTCCACGACCCGCCCACCCTTCAACGCATTATCGGCGATCACCAACCCGCCGGGCCTCACATGTGTTGTGCACCACTCGAGGTAGCGGGGGTAGCCCTCCTTGTCGGCGTCGATGAACACGGCATCGAACGGCGCCTGCGCCGCCAGCCCCTCCAGCAGCCGGTCCGCTTCGCCGACTTTCACTTCGACACGGTCGGCCAGCCCGGCCCGCCCTATGTAGTCTCGCGCCAGCTCCGCACGATCCGGCCTCTTCTCGACTGTGATCAGCCGACCGTCGGGTGTAAGAGCCCGGCCTATCCAAATTGCGCTGTAGCCGCCCAGGGTTCCGAGCTCGAGGACACGCTTGGCGCCGATGGCCCGCAGAAGCACTTGCAGCAGCTTCCCCTCCTCGGCGCTGATGTAGATCGAGGGTAGACCCGCCTCAGCCATCGCGCCTCGCAGCTCGACCAGTAGCTCGTCCTCGGGCGCGAAGAGATCGGCGATGTAGCGCTCGCAGGCCTCTCGTCTGACTTCGTCCATTCGGTCACCAGCCTTCAGCGGGTCGCCCATCCCCGGACGCCCTCACCCGTGGCTCGCCGGGCTGCATGCACCCAGATCCTGACCTTGGGTGGTGTGGCGGCCCTCGGCCGCTGGGTCATGCCTCGCAGGCGCGCGCTCAGCTCGCCAGGCTCGGACGCCGCAAGCTGGTCTACCGAATAAATGCCGGCCTCCCACATCAACCTGGCGTTCTCGGTCCCAATACCCCGCAGGGTCGATAGCCGTGCCGCTGCGATCCACTCTCGGGCCTGCGACAACGTGATGGAGACGGGGCCGGCGACCTCCGCCGGCCGAGCCCCCGCCAACACGAACAAGTTGCCATACGGCGTTGCGGCCAGCCGCTCGCGTTCCGCCGACTCGACCAGCCACAGATCCTCTAGAGTTGGCCGCAGCGAATCGGTGTTCCAACGATCCATGCCGAA
>JASFTI010000248.1:0-5649 GCA_050053635.1 Gemmatimonadales bacterium | reverse complement strand
TCACATCCGGGACCGCGGATTTGCGTACCGCGGCCAGCGCGCCTTCTATCCCCGTGAAGGACTGCTCGAGGAGTGCCAGCCGCTCCGCCTTGCCTTTCTTCGAATGTTTCGACGAAACGAGCGGCTCACCGTCATTCATGATGGCGAAGCTGAGCTCGGGGTGGACCTCGCGGATGCGAAGCTGCAGGTCAGGTGTCATGGCGTCGTGGACCTCGCGCAGCTTAGGCACCAAACCGTAGGCCTGCTTCGTGATCCCGATGGTATGCCGCGAGCTCGCCCGGCTCAGCGCCACCGCCTTCTCGTAGCAGTCGGCGGCGAGAACCGCCCGCACTGGCGGTGAAAAGATGCTCGTCCCCCGTTTACCCAACATCTGCCGAGCCTGCCGATCGCAGGCACGGCCGCCCGGCATCGCCACCGTCGGCAGCCCGATCGGCATGTCGACCGCCACGAAGCGCGGGTGCTCCGGTAGGGCCACGATCTTGTCAAATGAATCGACCACCCGATTCGACTCGCCGACGACCCTCCGTTCGCCGTTGAGCTCGAGAAGCACTACGAACCAGCCACCCTTACACCCGTCCACCCCCGCCACGAATCTGCGACCTTCGTCCATGACCGCCTCGCTCGCTACTGCCCTGGCTGTCTCAGCAGAGATACATGCCCCAAGGCCGGCTCGCGGTGAGGAAACTGGAAGTTGGCGGGTACACCGTGCCGGCCGCTCGCGGTGGCTGCGGCTATCCTCGGCGAGTGGCGGGGACTCACCAGCCGCAAAGACCAGCACCGACAATTTAGCAGGATATGACCGCCCCCGACAATCCAGGCGAACGGAATACTGAGTGACCCATTCGGAAATCTGAATGCGGGTTCCGGTCCAGCGACCCGGCGGCGGCGCGACTGGACCTCTAATTGCATGTCAAATAAAGAGTTAAGTCCCAGGACTCCGGGGCTCGCACCTGGCATATGGCTTGCCCCCTCGCTGGCTGGAAAGGGAGGAGTATGCCGCTCCGTCATCGACTCGCCGTGGCTTTCGTGGTCTTTGCCGCCGGCGCCCTCGGAATCGGGGGCTGGCTCGTGTACACCTCTACGCGTGGTCTTCTGGAGGCTGGGCTCGACGAGAAACTCGAGGCGGTGGCGGTGGCGGCGTCATCGGGCATCGATGGCGACCTGGTGAGCCAGCTGCGGCCGGGCGACGAGGCCACGCGGCTCTTCCAGGCCTACTCGGCTCGGCTGCAAGAGCTCGCCCCTGTCTCGGCCAGCGCCTTCATTTTCGACTCCGCCGGCGGCTTGCTGGTCGCCTCCTGGCCGGGCCCGGCGATCGGCGACCGGGTGCACAGCCTCGACCTCTACGGTGCCGAGATCGAGGAAGCCCGGGCGACCGGCACAGCGACCACCACCCTGTTCCAGGATGAGGGTGGCCGCTGGTACAAGCTGGGCTTCGCGCGGCTTGATAACGGACCCGCGGTTCTGGCGGTGGTGATGCCGGCGAGCTTCCTCGAACCGCTCGAGCGGTTGCGCGCACAGATGATCAGCTTCGCGCTGATCGCGCTGGCGGCGATTGCACTGGCGGCGGCCATACTGAGCCGCGGCCTGACCCGGGCGCTGGAGCAGCTCTCCGGTGCGGCGCGGCGGATCGGCCAGGGAGAGTACGCGGAGCCGGTACCTACGGGCGCTGCCGGCGAGGTGGGGCATCTGGCGCGAACGCTGGAGGAGATGAGGGTCGCGATCATCCGGCGCGAGGAGGAGCTTCGTCTCATGCTCGCCCAGGTCGCCCACGAGATCCGCAACCCGCTGGGCGGGATCGAGCTCTTTGCCGGTGCCGCCGCCGATGGCCTGCCCGCTGAGGACGAGCGTCGCCGGCACCTCGAGAAGATCCGCTGCGAGGCGCGCGAGTTGGACCGCGTCATCACCGATTTCCTCGCCTTCGCCAAGCCGCAAGAACCGGCGCTGCGCAAGATCGATCTGCGTCAGCCGCTGGAGGAAGCGGTGCAGATGATCGGCGACGCCGGCACGGTCGACGTTCGGGTCGAGTTGCCGGCCCAGCCGCTCTATATCGTGGCCGACCCCGACCAGGTGAAGCGCATCGCCTTCAACCTGCTGCGCAATGCCGTGGCAGCTGCGCAGGGACGGGTCGTGCTGGCGGCGGCCGGCAACGGCGAGCGGGTCAGCCTGACCGTTAGTGACGATGGGCCGGGGATAGCGGAGGACGTGCGCGATCGGATCTTCCAGCCCTTCTTCACGACGCGGGCCGATGGTGCCGGTCTCGGCCTGGCGATCGTGCGCAAGCTCGCCGAGGCGAACGCGGGCTCTGTGGAATTCGAGACGCGGGAGGGCGGAACGAGTTTCGTCGTGACGTTCGAGAACTGAAGTGCTGCCGTGGGCCTGTGCAGTCGACGGGAACTGAACGTCGGGGGAGCAGCTGTGCAGGCCACGGCGGCTAAGGCATGTGATAGAGACAATGGGCGCGCGCCACGATGTTTGAGTATCGTCCTGGGCGGAATTTAGGACGGATTCGCATCGGGTTCTCGACAGAGCGCGCGCCCGAGTCTGAGGCCGGCCGGATGTTGGCCTGGGGAGCCCGGCCGGTGCCCCGGGGATTGCATTAGCTGGCGGGCGGGCCGAGAGTACAGGTATGGCCAAGGTACTGATCGTCGATGACCACGACTCGATGCGCGAGGGGCTCGAGCTCCTGCTGCGCCGCAGGGGCCATCGTACGTTGAGTGCTGCCAACGGGGCCGAGGGGCTGGAGATTCTGGGCGACCAGGACGATGTCGATCTGGTAGTCGCCGACCTGAAGATGGAACCGGTCGACGGGATGGAGATGCTGCGTGCCGTTCGCGAGCGCGCGCCCAACATCGACGTCCTCATCATCACCGCCTACGGCTCCGTCGAGATCGCGGTCGAGGCCATGAAAGCGGGCGCCATCGACTTCATCGAGAAGCCGTTCCGCAGCGAGGCGTTCGCGGCGCGGGTCGAGAGCCTGCTGCGCGCCCGCGCCGAACGCGAGCGGCTGCGCGACGAGAACGTATACCTGCGCGCCGAGATCGATCGCGACTACGGAGAGATCGTCGGCCACGCACCCGCGATGCGCGAGATCTATAACTGGATCGATCGCGTCGCCCAGTCGGACTCGACCCTGATGATCTACGGCGAGTCGGGTACCGGAAAGGAACTCGTCGCTCGCGCCATCCACCAGGTCTCACCGCGCGCCGAGGCGCCCTTCATCCGGGTCAACTGCGGCGCGATGCCCGAGGGAATCCTCGACTCCGAGCTGTTCGGCCATGAACGAGGCGCCTTCACCGGTGCCGAGCGTCGCCGCCGCGGCCGCTTCGAGCTCGCCGAGGGTGGCACTCTCTTCCTCGACGAGATCGGTACGATCCGACCCGAGACCCAGGTGCGACTGCTCCGCGTCCTGCAGGAACGCGAGATCGAACGGGTCGGCGGTGAAGAGACTATCCCCGTAGATGTGCGGATCATCGCCGCCACCAACATGGCGCCGGAGATGCTCAAGACGAGCGACGAATTCCGCGAGGATCTCTACTATCGCCTGCACGTCGTCCCCGTCGTTCTGCCGCCGCTCCGCGAGCGCCACGACGACATCCCGCTGCTCGCCGCACACTTCATCGACAAGCTGAAGTTGCGTACCCGAAGCAAAGTGACTGCGATCTCCGACGAGGCGATGGCGGCGCTCGAAATCTACGATTGGCCGGGCAACGTGCGCGAGCTGGAGAACGTCATCGAGCGTGCCCTCGTCCTCGCCCGCGGCAACGTGATCACACCCGCCGACCTGCCCGCGCTCGCGCCCACCGTCACACGACCGCTGCCCTCGGAACCGACGGAGGGAACGCTGCAGGAGTCGGTGGAATCGTACGAGCGCGAACTACTGCGGCGCTCCCTAGTTCAGGCCCGCGGTGTGAAAGCCGAGGCGGCACGTCTGCTCGGGATCCCCGCCGCAACGCTTCACTACAAACTCCAGAAGTACGGTATCGATAGATGACCCGCGCCCTCTCACTCGCCGTCGCCCTGGCACTCGCCGTCGCCGTCCGCGGCACGGCGCTGGCACAGGAGACGCGCGTCGATTCGCTGAGATCGGCGCACGACGAGGCTACTGCTCGCGTGTCGGCGCTCGCGGCAGCACGCGACAGCGCACAGACCTGGGCGGAACGACTCTACCGTCTGATCCCCGAGGCCCGGGAACGGGGCACCGACGCGCTGCGCCAGACGCTGGCTGCGGCCCAGTTCGCCGCCGATAGCCTCGACGCACTGGACGCTTCGCTGGCGGAAGCGCTGGCTGCGGAGCGCGAGGCGCGGGGTGCACTGGTCGTCGCGCTGGAGTCCGAGCTGGCGCGGACGCTCGACGGTGCCGAAGTGGCGCCGCCCATCCAGAAAGCGGCGCTCACCCAACTGGCCCAGTCGCTGGCCAGCGAGCTCGCGGTCATTCGGTCGCCGCTGCGGCTGCCGGCGACCGAGCTGCCCAGCGTCAGCGTCGAGCCCGGCGACGGGCCCGAGGAGATCGCCCTCAAGGCCGACTTCCTCGCCGATCGTGCGACACAGTTACGCAACGCCGCCGAGGTTGTGGCCTCCGAGATGACGCGGGCCCAGCGACGCGGCGAGCTGCAAGACGAGATGCGGCGGCTGGTAGCCGAGGTTCGGCTGTTCGACGAGGCGGGTCTGCCGCCTGTCGCCGCCGAGGCCGGAGAGGATGTGACACCCGAGAACCAGGTCACTCTCGATGCGACCGGGACCCGCCTGGGGCCTGGAGACGTGGCCGTCGCGCCGGCGGGCGAGCGCGCCCTCGACCTGCCGATCCTGCCGGTCGAGGGTGAAGTTCAGTTGCCGCTGGACCAGGCGACGCTGCTCGATCAGCTGGACAGGCTGCGCGAAGATCTGCTGCGACGTGCCGAGGCGCTCGACCGCCAGGCGGAAGAGTTCCGCCGGCTGCTCAGGGGGCCGCCCTGATGCACGCCGCCGCGCGGGCCGCCAGCGTCGTGGCGGCTTTTTTGTTCGCCGCCCCGCTACAGGCTCAGTCGCTGCGCAGCGACCTGTCCGCTGGTCCCGAGCTCCTCTTTTTCGAGGCCAACAGTGTCACCGAAGGTTCCTTCGCCGCCCGGGCCAGCGGCGGACTCGTCTGGACGACGCGCTCGAGCGCCGTGGTCTTTGCCGTCGAGCCACGCGCCGGCCTCAGGTTCCTCAGCTTCGAAGAACAGACGTCTTCCGAGTTGATCGCCGACCTCATGGCATCGCTCGCCTCGAGCGCCCGCGCTGGACGCCTGCGCTGGCAGGTCGGCGTCAGAGGCAAGCTGCGCGATCTCGCCGATCCACCCGAGCTACCCGTCTACCTCGAGCCGGGGCGCGGTGAAGCCTGGGCGGACGCCGTGGTCGGCCTACCCGTCGGCCGCGGCTGGACCGTCGAGGCGCGGGGCTCCGCCGGGCTCGTCCGCTACAGGCCCAGCGAGTGGCGGGTCCTCGATCGTAACGGCGCGCTGGCAGCGCTGAGCGTCAATCACGCACTGGGCCCCGGCCGGGCCCGTTTCACCGCCTCGGTCGGCGGTGAAGAGTACACCGATCGGTTCGCCTTCGATCGCGAGGATAGTCGCTGGGGCTTGAGGGTCGACTGGGCCACGGCCGAGACCATCTTTCTGCAGCTCGAGGGCG
>JASFTI010000247.1:0-5663 GCA_050053635.1 Gemmatimonadales bacterium | reverse complement strand
GGCGGGAATTAGGTGGGAATTCGGCAATCCAAGACTAATTGAATAACAGAATACTCGAGCCTTCGAGTGCAGAACGGGCCGCGGAGCAAGCCAAGCGGCCCGTTCCGATTCCGAGTATTCTATGGACCAATTAGCGGGACGCTGAAAGACGACCGGAGCCCTAGGCTAGGGAGGGGCCGTGGTTCCCCGGACCCCGGCGCCGAACCTGCATCCACGGGGCTGCTCTCAGCGACCTGTTAGTCAAGTGGTCACGGAATCCCGAGCTCCCATCAGAATTCCCATCTAGATCCTCATTCGCCCTTCCAACATCGCCACCGCCCCGCCCGCGATCTCGAGGTCGTCGACCGTCCCCTTCTCAGCGTGAACCCGCACGATGACCCGACCCGGCCGGTCGAGCTCGTCCCCTTGTTCGCCCAGGAGCTCCGTCCAGCCATCTTGACCTAGCGCGTCGGTCAGTCGCAGGTAAAGCGGGCCCATAGGGCCCTGGGCGCTGCCGGTAACGATATCTTCGGGTACACCGAGGAAGGGCGCGAAGAAGCGCAGGTGCCAGTGGGAGTCCGGGTCGACCGTGTCGCCGGTGAAGAAGGCGAAGGAGGCGGCCGGGTCGATCGCGGCCAGCGCCTCGCTGTCGAGTTTGAGCGAGCTTAGCGCTTGGCGGTCGCTGACCGGGATGAACCAGTAGTTGGTGCTGGGTAGGCGCCACCAATCGCCGGCCAGGTCAGCCTCGCTCACGCCCCAGAGTGAGGCGAAAGCCTCGCGGTCCAGCTCCAGCGGCTGGAAGCCGGGCACCGGGATCTGCATCGCGACCCGCACCGCGCCGTCCCGCTCCTCGATCCGGATCCGCAGAATCCCGGACAGGGTCTCCACCCGCAACTCCCGCTGCTCGCCCGGCTCGGTCGGGAAGCGGCCGCGCTCCACCGCGGCGCTGAAGGCGGCGATAGTAGCGTGCCCGCAGAGCGTGACCTCCTGGGCCGGGGTGAACCAGCGCAGTCCCACGTCGGCGTCCGAGGAAGACGGCGGCACCAGAAACGCCGTCTCCGCCAGGTTCAGCTGCCGGGCGATGCGCTGCATGACCCGGTCGTCGAGTCCCGACGCGTCGGTGACGACACCCGCCGGGTTGCCGGCGAACGGCTGATCGGTGAAGGCGTTGTATTGAAGGATCGATACGTATTGCGAGGACATTGGTCTCGGTGGTCAGTGGCCGGTGGCCGGTAGTCGGTAACTTACAACGTATATGTAGAGAGTGGCCGACAAGCCAGATCCTCGGCTCACCGGCCACCGTCTACCGCCCACCGCCTACTGGTCTTCCTCGAAGTCCGCCTCGTCTAGGTCGCCCTGGGCCTGCTCAGGGTCCTCGGGCAGCTCGTCCTCGCGGAGCCGCTTATAGAGAATGTACGAGAGGCCCGCGGCGCTCAGCGCACCGGCAGCCGAGGCCACCACTCCGGCGAACCGGCGACGCCGCTCGCGCCTCGATTTCTCTTTGCGCCGCCGTTTGGCTCCCGGGCTGGCCCAGGACCAAAGGTGCCGGTCCAGGTCGCTCTGGTAGAGGTCGCTGGTGCTCCGCCTACTGTCACGACCACGCTTCTTGCGCCGCTCCCTACCGGCGCGGCGTTCCTTACCGCTGCGACGCTCGTCGCCCTCACCCTCAGGGGCGCCGTCGCGATCGCTTCTCTTCAACCACAGGGGAGACACCCGTTATTCCTCCGTCGGGTCCGTTCGGGCCGCCGCAACCCCGGCGAGTCCGAGGTAAACCATTCGGCCTAATTCTAACCCCGACCCACCTGCGCGTTCCAGGTGCGTCTCGTTTCAGGCCACGCGGACGTAATAGAGAAGCTCTGTGACACGGTCGCCCTTGTAGCGTCGTGTCTCGCTGTCGCGATCGCTGCGGTAGCGCTTGTACGTCTGCTCCAGACGCCGGTAGGTGTCGGGGAGCCCGCGCTCGCAAAGCACACTCTCGATGCACTCCTCCGAGATGATCCCCTCGCTGTTGTAGCTCATCAGGATGTGTTTGCAGGGCGCGGCGCGCACGAGCTCTTGGAAGGCGAGCTCGCATCTGCGGCGACGCGACCAGTCGGAACGTTTGTTCCCCTCCTCAGGTAAGCCCGTCTTACCTCGTAACTTGGGCGGCTCGGTGTACCACCCCTCCGCGATGAGCTCCGGGATGTGGTAGTAGCCGGCGTACTGCCGCGTGTTGTACGGCGGGTCGAGGTAGAGCAGGTCGAACGGCTCCAGGTCGCTCATCAACTCCAGGGCATCGAGCTTGAACGCCCGGCACGGGCGCCCGGTCCCGGTGACCAGGCGCGGCGGCCGGAGCCGTAGCTGCTTCTCGGCGTTCGGCTGCCAGCTTTTCACGTAAGCGGCGTAGACGCCGGTGGTATTGGCGACCCGGTCGGCGGCCTCGAGCAGAGCGGCGAGCAGCACGAAGTGCTCATCGTCGTTCAGCCGATCGGTCTCGTACCATTCCCAGATCGTTCGCCGCACCGCATCGATCTGTGCCGCGTTCTGCGGTGTGAAATAGCGGCGCTCGTGCTCGGAGCCGCTGTGGCCATCGGGGCAGAAGTGCTCGTAGATAAACTCGGGCCGGGGCTCGAGCCGGTTGAGATGGTCGATTACATCGTGCAGGACATCGCCCTGCCGTTCCACGAGGTCGGCGAGCCGGCGGAACTCGGGTGGCCGGTCCACCACGACGTAGGCCCACTGCAGCGCGTAGCTGAACGACATGATGTCGCTGGTCGTGACCGCGTAGCCCTGGGTCTTGAGGAAGCGCGCCACCGACGCAGTGCCGGCGAACGGATCGCAGGCTGTGGCCCCGGCGATGCCCAGCTCGTCGATGCCCTGCCTGATGAAGGGGATCAGCTTGCGCTTGTTACCTATGTATCGCACTGCGCTTCCATGTAGTGGACGTGACCGCTGGAAAGATCGGCTGACAGGGGGTGACCAGGCAAGCAGCGCAGCCGAGAAGCTGGAGGCTCGCCAGCTCGAGCTGCGCTGCTCTGGTCGGAGAACCAAGGGTGTCAAGGAGGAAGCCTGCCGAAGGAGTGAGCATTCGCGGCGAGCCTCCTTATGGAATAAGACTAAAGAGCACCGATCAGGCGGAGATCATTTGGCGATCAGGTGGGGATCAGGTCCATCATGTGCGGCTCACGGGGTTACTGAGGTGACTCTCCCGCCTCCTGCTTACGGCAAAACGCCAAGCCCGGAGGAAGAGTCCTCCGGGCTTATTACCGTGATGGAATTGTCAGAAAGGTCAAGCCATCTTCGCGGGAGAACCTGGTCTGTTGTGGTGGCGTGCCCCCGGTGGGACTCAAACCCACACGGCCTCTCGGCCACCCGTTTGGCATACGAGCGCGTCTTCCTTTTCCGCCATGGGGGCACTTTCACCGCGAGATGACGGAATCGGCTGTCTCGGCGCTACCTCCAAACAGCCTCGCTGGCCAAGACCAGAGTAGTTCCCCGGCCTCATCAGATCGTCAAGCGCGAACGGCGACGCGGTACAGGGCGGTGCGGCGTAAGTGATCCCCAACGGATCAGCTCGGCGTTGCCGAGAACGCATAGTTCCTTCAGTTTGACTCCATGAAGTTCAGCGAAGTGCTCTACGATTGGGGGACCGAGGCGGGCCGTGC
This sequence comes from Gemmatimonadales bacterium, assembly GCA_050053635.1. Classification (GTDB taxonomy): domain Bacteria; phylum Gemmatimonadota; class Gemmatimonadetes; order Palauibacterales; family KS3-K002. Next base: position 2,040 of record JASFTI010000247.1, on the reverse strand, counting down.
CCTATTGCCTCGGGCGCCCTTCCTGCCCGAAAAGACCAAGCGCAGCGTGGAAGGGCGGCGCGATCTGCTCGAGCGGATCGAGAAGTGGGCTGAGGAGAGTCGCCGCGACGCGCCGCTCGTCTGGATCCACGCCCCTTCGGTGGGCGAGGGCCTGCAGGCGCGCCCGGTGATCGAAGCGCTGCGCGAGCTGAGGCCCGAACTGCAGATCTTCTACACCTTCTTCTCGCCGTCGGCTGAGCAGTATGCGGCCCAGTTGCCGGTGGACTTCGCCGACTACCTGCCGTTCGACGTAGTCGCCGACCTGATGCAGGCGTTCGAAGCGGTGAAGCCGGATGCGCTCGTCTTCGGCAAGCTCGACGTCTGGCCCAACATCACGCGCGTCGCGCGTTGGCGCGACGTCAAGCTGGCCCTGGTGAGCGCCACGTTGGCGCCTGACTCGACCCGACTGCGCTGGCCGGCGCGCAACTTCCTGGGTCCTGCATACGAGCGGCTCGATTCAGTCGGTGCGATCTCCCGGGAGGACGCGTCGCGGCTGACGCAGCTGGGTGTGCCGGCGGAGCGGATACAGGTGACGGGCGACGCCCGTTTCGACCAGGTCTGGCAGCGGGCGCAGGCGATCGACCGTACCAAGTCGCCGATCTCGCTGCTCGCCGGCCACGACGGCGTCACATTCGTGGCCGGCTCGACCTGGCCGGAGGACGAGCGGCACCTCGTCCGCGCACTGGCCCACCTGCGCGGGCGTCAACCCGGGTTGCGGGCGCTGATCGTCCCCCACGAGCCGACGGAGGAGCACCTGACGCGCCTGAAGGCTCACCTGCAGATGGACGAGCTGGGTCACGTGCTGCTGTCCCAGATCGAGAGCGGCGCCGCAGGACCCGGCGAAGTCGTGGTCGTCGACAAGGTCGGAGTCCTGGGCGAGCTGTACGCGCTGGCCGACATCGCGTACGTCGGTGGCGGCTTCGGCCGGCGCGGCCTGCACTCGGTGCTCGAGCCGGCGGCCCTCGGTGCGCCGGTACTCTTCGGCCCGCGCCACGCCACCGCACGCGAGGCCGGCGAGCTGGTCGAGCAGGGCGGCGCGCTGTCGGTGGGGGACTGGGCGGCGCTGGAGGCGAAGCTCGGTCGCTGGCTCGACGACGCCGACGCGCGACGTAAGGTGGGCGCCGCGGCCCTCGATTACGTGAAGGCGAACCTCGGTGCCGGTCGGCGGAATGCGGAGCTGGTGCTGGAGCTAATCGGTGGTCGGTAGTCGGTAGGCGGTGGAAGTTCGAAGTTCGACCTTCGAAGTTACTGGCCGCCGGCCACTGGCTACCGTCCTACTGCCTACAAGGCGCGTTCGGATCCGGCTTCGGCTTGTCGACCACGATGCGGTGGTCGAGGTTCGCGATCGTCTCGGCGATCTCGTATACCAGCCTGGAGACATCCCTCAGCTTCTGGTAGTCGATGTACTGCGGCTCGTCGGTCAGCTGGTGGTAGTCCTGGTGGCTGCCGGTGCTGAAGAAGACGATCGGGATGCCGTAACGCGCGTACATCCAGTGATCGCTGCGGCAATAGTAGTTCTGCGGGTGGCCGTCGGCATCGTACTGGTAGTCGAACTGGAAGCCGAAGCCGCCTCTCGCGTTCACCTGCTCGACCAGGTCGCCTAGCTCGGTGGATAGACGCCGTGATCCGATGAGCTGCAGGTAACCAGGGCCGCCGCCCTCGATGTCGTCCTCGTCCCCGCGACCCACCATGTCGAGGTTGAGGTTCGCGACTATCGAGTCGCGCGGCACCGTGGGGTTGTCGGTGAACCAGCTTGCACCGTACAGTCCCTTCTCCTCCGCTGTGTGCCAGACGAAGAGGATCGAGCGGCGCGGCGGCAGCTCGGCGTTGGCGAAGGCCTCGGCGATCTCGAGCATGGCGATCGAGCCGGATCCGTCGTCGTCGGCGCCATTGTATACGGAGTCGGGTCGCGACCGGCGAATCGTCTCGAAGCTAGCTCGCAGCTGTCGGATCGTCGCCGCTTCCTCCGCCGTCGGCTCGCGCATCGGGCTCTCGGCGCCC
>JASFTI010000246.1:0-5674 GCA_050053635.1 Gemmatimonadales bacterium | reverse complement strand
ACGCAGGTCACGAGGCCGGTAGCGCGACGGCTCGCTTCAGAGAGCTAAGGCGCGACGTTGAGTGCTGGGTCGCGAGTTACGCTCGTAGGACCCCCAGCGCCTCCCCACGGCGACACACCGATCTTGCGCCTCGGCGGGCCGAGTATACGTTCCTCTCAGCCCAAACCAGAAGCCCAGGCAAACCGCTGAAACCCGAACACTCAGCGAGGATGCAATGAACGGCACGATCTGGAACAAGCTCGTAACCGCCGGCTCCGCCCTGCTGATCGCCGTCGGCGCCTGCGCGCCCGCCGAGGTGATCGACGAGGCCGCGGGAGCCGCGATGGCGACGATCACGACCGACGACATAGTGAATCACGTTCTGGTCCTGAGCTCCGATGAGTACGAGGGCCGCTTCCCCGGCACGCCCGGCGAGCGTAAGACGCTCGAATACCTGCAAGCCGAAGCGGAGCGCATCGGACTGCAGCCCGGCGCCGACGATGGCTGGTTCCAGGAAGTCCAGCTCGTCTCGATCACCGCCGACCCGGGGATGACGCTGAGCTTCTCGGGGCCCGACGCCATGAATGAGTATGTGTACGGGACCGAGTTCATGGCCTGGACGACGCGGGTCGTCGAGCAAGTCGATCTGGACGACTCTGAGCTCGTCTTCGTCGGCTACGGTACCGTTGCACCCGAGTACGGCTGGAACGACTACGAGGGGATCGACGTCAGCGGCAAGACGGTGGTGATGCTGGTCAACGACCCGGGCTTCGCCACCGGGGACTCGGCGCTGTTCAACGGCCGCTCCATGACCTACTACGGGCGCTGGACCTACAAGTACGAAGAGGCCGCCCGTCAGGGCGCCGCCGCCGCGCTCATCATCCACGAAACCGAGCCCGCCGCCTACGGCTGGGCCACCGTCGAGGGCAGCTGGTCCGGCCCCCAGCTCAACATGGTCAGCGAAGACGACAACATGGGCCGCGTGAAGGTCGAGGGCTGGCTGCAGCTCGAGGTCGCCAGGGAGGTCTTCAGCATGGCCGGGCTCGATCTCGACGAGCTCTCGCAGCAGGCGATGCAGCATGACTTCGAGCCGCGGCCCATGGGGGTAAGCGCCTCCACGGCCATCCGCAATACGATAGAGCGCTCGACGTCACACAACGTGCTGGGAATCCTGCCGGGTGGCGAGCGACCTGACGAGTACGTCATCTATATGGGGCACTGGGATCATCTCGGAATGAACCCCAACCTCGAAGGTGACCAGATATTCAACGGCGCCTACGACAACGCCACCGGAACGGCGGGCATCTTGGAGCTCGCCGAGGCATTCGTGTCACTCGAGACGCGGCCGAAGCGCTCGATCGTCTTCTGGTGGACGACCGCCGAAGAGCAGGGTCTACTCGGTTCCGCCTACTATGCCGCCAACCCGGTCTATCCGCTGGCGCAGACTGTCGCCGCCATCAACATCGACGGGCTCAACATCTACGGCCCGATGCACGACATTGAAGTCATCGGCTACGGCAACTCCGAGCTCGACGAATATCTGGTTGAGGCCGCGGCGATGCAGGACCGCGTGGTCAAACCGGACGCGAAGCCGCAGAACGGTTACTTCTATCGCTCGGACCATTTCCCACTCGCCAAGGTGGGCGTGCCGGCGCTCTACACCCACATCGGCAACGATCACGTCGAGCACGGCGAAGAGTGGACGCGCCAGCGCAAGGACGAGTACACGGCCAACGATTACCACCAGCCGTCCGACGAGTACAGCGAGGACTGGGACCTGGCGGGCGCCGTCGACGACCTGCACCTCTTCTTCCTCCTCGGCTACAAGTTGGCCAACGAATCGACTTTCCCGAGCTGGAACGAAGGCACCGAGTTCAAGGCGATTCGTGATTCGATGATGGGGGGAACGGACTGACGGGACGCAAGACGCGAGGCGTCAGGCCGCACGACGTTCGGGCGGGCCCAAGGGCCCGCCTTTCGTTTTCCCCCTCGACGGCAGGGCTCGAACGGGGCCGGGAACCGTGGCGGCACTGTATGCGTTTCCCCCACGCAGGGCTGTCTCTAGCCTATCCGCTCTCCTCTCAGCCCCACCCTCGGCACCCTCGCCGCACCGGGGTATGGTGTTTCCGGCGCTCCCCCGCCGCCCCCGGTGTGTCATCGCCACACGAATAATCCCCCGCCGCCGGTGTATCTACTTGTAGGGTGGCCGGTTGTGCGGTAGAAACACCGACCGGCCTTCGGACGTCATATTAGATAGAGAGAGGCCGCGCCGACCGGCTGCTCATCCCGGAGAGCGTGGAGGAGTGGATACGACGACAGCGTAGGAAACTTGTTGGGAGTTAGGTGGCGCAAACACGGTGATCACTCCTCACCGCTCACTGCTTACTGGAATGTACAAGACCTGCATCTACTGCAACCGTAACCTCGGCGACAACGAAGTCGTCGAGGAGTTCCCCGTCGGGCGCCGCCTCGCCTTCGACCAGGAGAGGGGCCGGTTGTGGGTGATCTGCGAGCACTGCCGGCGCTGGAACCTCTCACCGCTGGAGGAACGCTGGGAGGCGATCGAGGAGTGTGAGCGCCAGTTCTACGACACACCGAAGAGCTTCTCCACCGACAACATCGGGCTCGCCCAGGTTTCCGAGGGTATGCAGCTCGTTCGCATCGGCAAGCCGCAACGCCGCGAGTTCGCCGCCTGGCGCTACGGGCGCGAGTTCTGGCAGCGCCGCGTGCGCAACCTCGTTGCCGCGGCTGTCCAGGTGGCAATCGGAATCGGGGCCGTCATCGCAGGCACCAACCTGCTGCCGGCGATCATCGGTATAAGGAACAACCGGGTTGTGGCACGAGTCAGAGATGAGAAAGGCGGTCGCCTGTTCCTCACCCCGCCGGAGGTCAGGCGGCTGAAGCTGTTCCGTGCCGACGGCGGAGATGGCTGGGCCCTAAGCGTCCACTACCGTCCGGAGCAGAGACGGTTTCTCCTGTGGTCGATGGGGAAGGGCAAGCGACAGGAGACCGAGCTTTCTGGCCCTACCGCCATCCGTGCCGCGGGCCACATCCTGCCGCGCATCAACGAGTTTGGCGGCACCGATACGCAGGTCAGACGAGCCGTGACGATGATCGAGGAGGCGCGCGCCCCCGAGCGTCTCTTCGCCAACATCGCCGCCGAGCGCGGTGCGCTCATGCCGGATCGCATCTTCGACACGGATGCCACGGCGATCAAGAACCTCGACGCGAACGTGCGGCTCGCTCTGGAGATGGCGGCGCACGAAGAGAGCGAGCGTTGCGCCCTGGAGGGCGAGCTGGCGATTCTCGAGGAAGCCTGGCGCGAGGCGGAGGAGATCGCTTCCATCGCCGACCGCTTGCTCATCCCGGAGAGTGTCGAGCAGTGGATTAGGAATCACCGGTAGTCGGTGGTCACCGGAATGTACAAGACCTGCATCTACTGCAACCGTAGCCTCGGCGATAACGAAGTCGTCGAGGAGTTCCCCGTCGGGCGCCGCCTCGCCTTCGACCAGGAGAGGGGCCGGTTGTGGGTGATCTGCGAGCACTGCCGGCGCTGGAACCTCTCGCCGCTGGAGGAGCGCTGGGAGGCGATAGAGGATTGCGAGCGCGAGTTCCGCCGCACGCGCCTGCGCTATTCGACCGACAACATCGGGCTCGCCAGGCTGAGGGAAGGGCTCGAGCTGGTCCGAGTCGGCCGGCCACTGCGCCCCGAGTTCGCCGCCTGGCGCTACGGCAGGGAGTTCATCAAGCGCCGCGCACGCAACATTCTCAGGTCCACTATCGCGGGCGTCGGCTACACACTTACTTCTTGCTTGGGGATCCTGTTCTTCTTCCTCAGTGATGACAACTCCAAAGTAATCGCCCGTGTCCGCGACGAGGAAGGCAAACGGCTACGCATCGTCCGCAAGGACTTGAAGGAACTGAAGATCAGGCCCAGCGATTCTTTCGAGGGCTGGTCGCTCACGGTCCCCTACCGACCGCGCGAGCGCGTCTGGCTGTTCGGCAGGCGCGGTCGCGGGGAACGGCAGCTGGTTCGGCTGGAGGGCGGCACGGCGGTCCGCGCCGCCGGCCACGTCCTTCCCTGGCTCAATCCCTTTGGTGCCACCGAGTGGGATCTGAGAGACGCCGTGACGCTGATCGAGGATATGGGCGATCCGGCACGCGTCTTCGCGGTGGCGCCCGTTATGACCGGCGTGTCGCGCCTCACCCGCATGGACTCGCGTACGCGACTGGCGCTGGAGATGGCGGCGCACGAGGAGTCTGAGCGGCGGGCCATGGAAGGCGAGCTGGCGGCGCTGGAGGCGGCGTGGCGCGAGGCGGAGGAGATCGCCGCCATCGCCGACTCACTTCTCATACCGAGGGATGTAGATGAGTGGATCGGCAGGAACCGGTGACTACCGGTCACTGCTCACCGCTCACTGCTCACTGAAGTGTACAAGATCTGCATCTACTGTAACCGCAACCTCGGCTCCAACGAGACCGTCGAGAACTTCCCCGTCGGTCGGCGGCTCGCCTTCGATGGGCAGAAGGGCCGGCTCTGGGTCATCTGCGAGTACTGCCGGCGCTGGAACCTGAGTCCGCTGGACGAACGCTGGGAGGCGATCGAGGAGTGCGAGCGCCAGTTCTACGACACGTCCCAGAGCTTCTCCACCGACAACATCGGACTCGCCAGATTGCCCGAAGGGTTGGAGCTCGTCCGTATCGGCAGGCCGCAGCGTCCCGAGTTCGCTGCCTGGCGTTATGGCCGCGAGTTCATTCGCCGCCGGATCCGCCAGATGATCGTGACCGGCTCACAGGTGGCGGTCTCGGTGGCGGCGTCAGCGCTCGGTATGGACATCGTCTGGTTCTTCATCTTCGGCGGTAAGAAAAAGGTCGTCGCGCGGGTCCGTGACGAGCAGGGGGTGCGGCTGTCCATCGTCCACAAAGACCTCTCGAGCGTGAGGCTTACCAGCTCGGCTGCGGAGGACGGCTGGTCGCTTATCGTGCCCTATCGCCCGGCCGAGAAAAGCGGCCTCTTCGCTTCACATGGCAAAGGTAGGCGCGTGACGAAGACGCTCAGTGGCCCCACGGCAATTCGCGCCGCCGGGCACATCCTCCCCAAGCTCAACTCGTGGGGCGGCACCGACTCACAGGTCCGGGACGCGGTCGCCCGCATCGAAGATGTCCGTGCCCCGGAACGGCTGTTCGCTCGTCTGTCCGACGAACGCGCCGGTACCGTCAAGAAGATGCGCGCCGAGCTGCGGTTGGCGCTGGAGATGGCGGCTCACGAAGAGAGTGAGCGCCGAGCCCTCGAGGGCGAGCTGGCGACCCTCGAGCAAACGTGGCGCGAGGCGGAGGAGATCGCCTCCATCGCCGACCGCCTGCTCATCCCCGATAGCGTGGAAGATTGGATCCGCAAACAGCGGAGGAAACTCAAGGGGAGTTAGGGAGCACTCCCTAACTGCCAACGGGGCTAGAACCAGATTCCCATCCTGAGGCCGCGCGAGTCCATCTGCAGCTCTTCCGGAATGTAGCGCGCCTTTCCACGCGCCATGCGCCAGGCGCTCCAGGCGGCGGCGTAGGCATCGATCACATCCGGGACCGCGGATTTGCGTACCGCGGCCAGCGCGCCTTCTATCCCCGTGAAGGACTGCTCGAGGAGTGCCAGCCGCTCCGCCTTGCCTTTCTTCGAATGTTTCGACGAAACGAGCGGCTC
>JASFTI010000245.1:0-5701 GCA_050053635.1 Gemmatimonadales bacterium | reverse complement strand
CCCATCCTGGCAGCGCTGCTGCTCATCGGTCCGAGCTTCTGGGCCAGGCCGCTGGCCGGCCAGGCCGTCGAGTTGGACGAGTCGATATACGCGGTGGCGGATTTCGACCCCGGCCGCGATCCGTTCGCCGACCTGAAGATGACGGTCGAGCGCGCCAAAACCGAGGGCAAGCGGATCCTGCTCGACGTCGGCGGTACCTGGTGCGTCTGGTGCGCCATTCTCGACACGTACATCGCCGAGAACACCGCCGTCGCCGAGAAGCTGCGCGAGAGCTTCCTCGTCATGAAGGTCAACTATAGCCCGGCGAACCGGAACGCAGAGTTCCTGTCGAGTTACCCGGAGATCCCGGGCTACCCGCATATCTTTGTGCTGGAGAGCGACGGGTCGTTCCTCCACTCGCAGTTCACCGGCTACCTGGAGAGCGGCAGCTCTTACAGCGAAGAGGCGGTGTTGCGGTTCCTGGAGAAGTGGGCGCCGCGGCGCTGAGCCGGTCCCCCAGCGAGCGACCCCTCTACGCCGCCGCCCTGAACGCTGACGCCGCGGCGGACGGCCGAGCGGCGCCGCCCCGCCCGCCGGCGGGAGCCGCCAGCGCCCGCAAGTGGGCGCGCTGGGCTTCGGTGGCGTCCTCGCGGATCTCGAGCGTCCAGCTCCCATCCGGCGCGAAGCGGAGCCCGTACCAGTCGAGCGCCTCCGAATAGTCGAGCTCCTCGGTCGTGGCGAGCGCCCGATGGAACCACTCCTTCAGGCCGACGCCCGGCACCTCCTCGGCCGTCGCCCGGAACTCCTCCGGCGTGAAGCCCCGCGCGCCGCCGTAGCGCCGGTAGGCCAGCCGCATCACGTCGTCCAGCGACCCACGGCCGCCGGTCGCCCGCCGGATCCTGGCATCGAGCAGGAAGCCCACCACCATCCCCTTGTCGTAGTAGCTCACCGCGGTCTCACCCGCGCCCACGCCGGACAGGCTGTTCGTCCACACGTTGAGCGACGAAGCCTCGAGCGTCTCCAGGAGTCGGCCCGGCGAGCTCTGCAGCCGCCGGATCGTGCGGGACAGCGCGGCCAGCAGATCAGCCGCGTCGGCGAGGCCGGATCGCGCCAGCAGCAGCTCGGCGTAGTAGGACGTGACGCCTTCGGCCTGCCACAGGCTCGCCGTGCGCGGCGCTTCCTCGTAGTCGAGGGGCCCCAGCTCCACCGGGCGCAGCCGCTTCACATTGAAGGCGTGGAAGTACTCGTGCGCGACGAACGAGAGCCAGCGGCTGTAGCCGCGCTCCGTCGCCAGCCGCTCGGCGTTCGCCGTGAGCAGCGTGGAGTTCGCGTGCTCGAGGCCGCCGCCGCCGCGCCGGAAGACGTTGAGGAACACGTACCGCTCGTACGGCAGCCTGCCCCAGAGCGGTAAGCTCTGCTCGACGATCCGCTGCAGGTCCCGGGCCGCGCGCGCACCGTCCCACGCCTCCGGCGCGCCCACGTCCACCAGGTAGTGCGGCACGCCGTCCACCGCGAACTCGTGGGTCGAGAGATCGCCGGCGACGATCGGCGCGTCTACCAGCGTGTCGTAGTCGCCGGCGCAGTAGTGGTAAGGCTCGCCGCTGGGTGCCGGGGCCAGCCCGGTCGCCGCCCACCTCCACTCCGGCGGCAGCTCGAGTCGGACCTCATGCGGCCGCGCGGTGTCATCGGCGAGCGTGATGAAGGTCGCCGGCCCGTTCAGCACGCCCAGCTCCGGGGACACCCAGTTCGTCGTGACCGATCGGCCGTCGCAGACGAGCTCGTAGGAGACGACGACCCGCGAGGCGCCGCCCGTCGTGATCCGCCAGCGCTTGCCGCGCGTGCGCTCCACCTCCAGCGGCCCACCGTCCGGCGCGCGGGCGGTCAGGCTCCGAACCCGCGCCGCGTAGTCCTCGATCCGATAGAAGCCCGGCGACCAGATCGGCATCATGAGCTCTATGACGGCTCGCCCCTCCGTCGGCAGCGATGCCTCGATCGTCGCGATCCCGGCTTCGGGGTCCGGGATGCGGATGGTGTAGACGACGGGCTGGAGCCCGCCCGACTGCGTGACCTGCGCGACTGCGGGTAGCGGCCCGAGCAGCGCGCTGCAGCAGACCAGACCGGCGACGATCGTGCGGTAGACGCGCATGCATCCTCACTCGTTGACGGAGATGGTCCCGCCGGGCCGGACAAGCCGCCGCTGCACCAGATACGGAACATCTAGACTGTCCGTTCGTACTCCCCAGACATCGTCGCCGCTCACCGCCAGAACCCGGAACTCCATCGGCAGCTCTACGGACCTGATATGAGCTCCCGACCGTCCATCAAAGGCATCCCACACCTGCGGAACTGTCGGCTCGCCCGAATCATTTCTCCGCAGCCACAACGTCCCATCACCACCCACGCGCATTTCCGCCACCGCCGGTAGATACTCCGGTACGTAGAGCGCATCCGCCACCCACTCCCGCGCCTTCGAATACGAGGGAGCAGCGACTCCTCGCGACTTCATGGCTTTCCTTGTCCACCTCTCTATCTCCCGCTCCACCATCTCCTCGCCGACCTTCCGCCGCTCATAGTCCAGCGTTCGAACACCTATAGTGTCTCCGTTTGCCGCGACTCGGACGAACAATACGCCACCCTCCCGTCGCCGGACGACGACAACCTCCCCCCTCTCCGGTACTATCTCGTACAAATCGCTATCCGAGAACGGCTGTGCACCGAACAGCCCCATGACACGCGATCGTCCGGGATTGCGCACCGCCAGCGTTCGGGTGCCGATGTAGGTCCAGGCAATCGTATCCATCCTAGCTTCGCCGCCGATCCCCGGCGCCGTAACCTTCAGCAGCGGCTCGTACTCAATGTGCTCTCCTATTTCCACATGTGCCGGCACCTGCGGCCTCCCGATGAACACGCTGTCACTCAGCAGCGCGTCGAGGCGGACTGGAAACCCCTGATAGTCGATCGACGCGACCGGTGGTGTCACGGTTCTCCTCAACGCACCCGAATAGTCGAAGAACGAGAACCGCTGCCGGTCCCTCACCCAGAACTCGTTCGCTCCAAAACCCACACGAGAGGGCACAATGAACTCGCCGGGGCCTTCACCACTCCTACCGACCGCTGTCAGCACGGCGCCGTCTCTTCCAATCACGATCACGCAGGCTTCCTGCGGCTCGATGGCATAAAGCCGGCCGACACTATCCATTCTGCCAAGAGGAACCCACGTCAGCATTATGTCGTCAGCGATGGGGCTGCCAAGAACCACGCTCTCGACGGATCCCCACGGAGTCGACCGTACCGACGCATCCGGGGACGCGCAGCCGAGAATACCCAGGAACGCCAGCCTAATGATCAGGAAAGCCGCCATACCGAGAGTTTTGTCCAGCACTTACGTTCCCTCACTGGACCGGCCGCGGCCGGTCATTCGCTGGGACTTGTTGGCGTTATCCTCTCGAGCTCACGGTCGGTGAGAGTAGGGCTCATCTGGTAGGCTCCGGTCGGCTACTACGCTTATAGTACATCACAGGGGGTTTGTCAACTACAGATATAGTAGAACCGCCAATCGCGCCCCTCCTTGCAAATTGAATATTCGGTGTTCATATTGCGCGCATGCTCAGGCGCGCCATGACCCCGCTGCTCCAGCGCTCGGCGACCCAATACCCCGTCGTCACGCTGACCGGCCCCAGGCAGTCCGGGAAGACGACGCTCGTTCGCGCCGTGTTCCCCAAGCATGACTACGCCTCGCTCGAGGACCCCGACCTCCGCGCCTTCGCCACGGAAGACGCACGCGGCTTCCTGGCCCAGTTCGCGGGACCCGTCGTCCTCGACGAGGTCCAGCGCGCGCCGGAGCTCTTCTCCTACATCCAGACACGGGTGGACGCGGACCCGGCGCCCGGCCGCTACATACTGAGTGGCTCGCAGAACTTCCTCCTCCTGGAGTCGCTCAGCCAGTCGCTGGCCGGGCGAAGCGCGATTCTCCACCTGCACCCGTTCGCCTGGAGCGAGCTTCAGGGTCGCGCACCTCTGTCTCTGGCCGCCATAGGCCGGTCTCTGCCGCGAAGACCCGCGGCCGCGACGGGCGAGCTGATGGAAGCGCTGTTCACGGGCTTCTATCCGAGGATCCACGACAAGCGGCTCGAGCCCAAGCGATGGCTCGCGGACTACTACCGGACGTATGTCGAGCGCGACGTGCGGGCGATCGTCAACGTCGGCGATCTGGAGACGTTCGGCCGTTTCGTTCGCCTCTGCGCCGGCCGCAACGGTCAGCTGCTGAACCTCTCGTCCCTGGCGAGCGACGCCGGCGTGACACACACGACGGCGAAGCGCTGGATCTCCGTCCTCGAGACCAGCTTCCTGGTCACCCTTCTCCGGCCCCACCATCGCAAGTTTCGGAAGCGACTGGTGAAGGCACCGAAGCTCTATTTCCTCGACACCGGTTTGTTGTGCTATCTGCTCCGCATTCGCTCCGCCGAGGACCTCGCTCTCCACGCGGCCCGCGGCCCGATCTTCGAGAGCTACGTGCTCGCCGAGCTCGTCAAGAACTTCGCGAACCAGGGACTCGAGCCCGACGTGTACTTCTGGCGCGACTCGCCGGGACACGAGATCGACATCCTGCTGGAGCGCGGCACGGAGCTCGTCCCGGTGGAAGTCAAGTCGGGCCAGACGGTGGCCGGCGATTTCTTCGCCGGACTCGAGTACTGGCGAGGGCTGGTCGGCGACCCGGACGCGCCCGGCGCGTTGGTCTACGGCGGCGACCGCAGTTTCCGCCGTCGGGGCTTCACCGTCTACGACTGGGCGAGCCTATAGCTTTAAGGGGAAAGGCTGCAGCCGCTCACTCGGCCCGCAAGGCGCTCACCGGATCGGCGCGACTGGCGCGCCGCGCCGGCACGTAGGCGGCCAGCGCCCCGATGACGACCAGGACGAGCGTCCCGGCACAGAAGGTCAGCGGGTCGAGCGCCGAGACGCCGAACAGCAAGCCGGAGAGCCCGCGCGAGACCAGGAGCGCGCCGGCCAGGCCGACACCACCACCGAGCAGCACGAGACGCATTCCGCCGCGCACCATCAGGGCGACGACGCCGCGCGGCTCCGAGCCCAGCGCCATGCGGATCCCCATCTCCCGCGTCCTGAGCGCCACCGCGAAGCTCACCACGCCCCAGAGCCCGACGGCGGCGAGGAAGAGGGCGAGGCCGGCGAGCGCGCTGGAGAGCAGCGCCGACAGGCGGCGCGCCACGTGCATGATCCCGATGTGATCGGCCAGCGTCGTGCTCTTCGTGACGATGAGGTCGGGGTAGGTCGTGCGGAGCAGCCGGTGCAGCGCCCGGGTCGTGGCCGCCGGATCGCCGCGAGTGACCGCCAGCACGGTGACCCACGAGTTGAACTCCTGGGCGAACGGCAGGTAGATGAACGGGCGCGGGCTCTCCTCGAGGCTGCGGATCTTGGCGGTCGCGGCCACACCGATCACCATCGGGTCGGCGAAGCCGGGCGCGTCGAGCTGGATCGTCCGGCCCAGCGGGCTTTCGCCGGGCCAGAACCGCCGGGCCATCGCCTCGTTGATGATCGCCACCGGCGTTCCGTCGCGACGGTCCTGCTCGCCGAAGTTCCGACCTTCGAGGATCGGGATCCCGGCGGCGGCGAAGAAGCCCGGCTCCACCGAGGTGAAGTCGATGCTGTGGGCGGACCGGCCGGGCGGCGGCGCGACGCCCTCCACCTTCACGTCGATGATCATCCG
>JASFTI010000244.1:0-5710 GCA_050053635.1 Gemmatimonadales bacterium | reverse complement strand
GGGAGCGGATTCTCCTGAGTGACCGCGCCAGATCGGTTACCGCGTCGGCCCGGGCTCGTAGCTCTTCGGGTGCATCCGCGGCGCTGGCCCGTCTGCGCAGCGCATCGGCCCGCTGTTCGGCGTCCCACGCCCGGCGCTGCAGGTCGAGCACCGCCAGCAGGAAGGTCTCGCGCGTCTCCGCTTCATCCTGCGCGACCGGGAGCATTGGGTCACCCCAAACCTCCAGTGTCTGGATCGAGGGGGGTGCTCCGTCGGCCCGCAGTTCGACCGTGAAGAGACCCGGCGCGACGAACGGGCCCCGCGGGGTCAGTGGGTGAGGCAGATCGGGCTGCGCGGCATTTCTGCCGGAGGGCGCCTCGAACGGCGGTGGCTCGTGGCGCAGGTCCCAGTAGATGCGGTGGATCACGCCCGCACTACCCGGGCCCTCGAGTCGCCGGACAACTTCGTCGCGACCGTTCCTGACGGTGATCGTGACGGCGTCGACAGAGCGGTTGAGGTAGTAGCTGAAGATCGCCTCTTCCGGCGGGTTTTCGCCGGCGTAGGCAGCCTGGCCGCGATAACTGGTGTCCTTCCAGTACTGTAAGATCGTCGCGCGGCGGATCGGGAAGAGGTGGGCGCGCGAGTCCGTGACCGCGGCGGACCAGTTTGCCAGCGGTGAGAGGTCGTCAAGGATCCAGATGCTACGGCCGTGCGTGCCGACGACCAGGTCGTCATCGAGAGGGTGGATCACAAGGTCATCGTAAAGCGTCGTCGGCAGGTTCGGCATGAAGCGCATCCAGTTGGCGCCCCCATCAATCGAGACGAAGAGGGCATGCTCTGTCCCCAGGAATAGAAGGCTCGGGTTCGCCGGGTGCTCGACGATCACGTTCGCCGAGCCTTCGGGCGGCAGTCCGTCGGTCAGCGGCGTCCAGCGGGTGCCGAAGTTGACTGTCTTGAATACGTAGGGCGCGAAATCGCCGTTGCGGTGCGCGTCGAAGGTGGCATAAGCTACGCCCGGGCCGGCGGTCGATGCGATCACACGGCTCACATAGGTGCCGCTCGGCACGCCGGTCACGTTTTGCGAGACCTCGGTCCAGGTGTAGCCGCCGTCCCGTGAGACCTTCAGGTTGCCGTCGTCGGTGCCGACCCAGAGGATCTGCGGATCGAGCGGCGATTCGGCGATCGTCACGATCTCGCCGAACGACGAGGTCCCGTCGTTCTTCGCCAGCATGGGCTCCGAGCCGCGAACGCCCATCAGCGTGAGAGTATCGCGGTCGATCTGGCGCGACAGGTCCGCAGTTCGCTCCCAACTCAGCCCGCGGTCGCGCGAGATGAACAGTCGATTGCCTCCCAGATACACCACCCTGGGGTCATGCTGCGATAACAGCACCGGCGTCACCCAGTCGAAGCGATACGACGGCTCGTCTTCCGGCGGTAACGGCTCGATGTCGAGGTGGTCGCCGGTTTCGGGATTGAGGCGGACCAGGACTCCGTTCTGTGCGGCGCCGTAGACGAAGCGGTAATCGCTGGGGTCCACCTGGTGGTACATCCCGTCACCGAATCCGATCTGTCGCCAATCGTCGTTGATGATCCCGATCCAGTGGCGCGTGCGGCTGGGTACGAGCCAGGAGTGGTTGTCCTGCATGCCGCCGTAGACGTAGTACGGGTCGCGCATATCGACACCGATAGCGTAGAACTGGCCGATCGGCAGGTTGTTGATACGGATGAAGGTTTCACCACGGTCCCAGGTCTCGTGGAGTCCGGCATCGCCGACCAGATAGAAGTGTTCAGAGTCGGTCGTGTCGATCCACAGATCGTGGAAGTCGCTGTGCACGCCTACATCGTAGGTAGGCCGTGTAGGCATCGTGCGGAAGGTGCGCCCTCCGTCCTCGCTCTTATAGAACGACGTCGCAAGCACGTATACGCGGTCCTCGTTAGTCGGGTCGATGTATATGTGACTGTAGTACATCGGCCGCGGGTTGAGGGTGCTAACCCGCTCCCACGTCGTCCCACCGTCCTCGGTGCGATAGACGCCCGAATCTTCGGCGTGCTGGACGATGGCGTTCAGGACCTGCCGGTCGGTTTGCGCGATCGCCAGGCCGATCCTCCCTTTGTCGCCCGCTGGGATTCCGTTCTCGAGCTCGCGCCAGGTAACCCCGCCATCGCTCGTCTTGTAGATACCGCTGCCGGGGCCACCGCCGTTGAAGCCCCAAGTGCGGCGAAGCCGCTGATAGGCCGCGGCGTACAGTGTATTCGGGTCGGATGGATCCATGACCAGATCGACAACGCCCGTCAGGGTATCGACGAAGAGCACCCGGCTCCAGGTGGCGCCGCCGTCGCCGGTCTTGTAGACGCCGCGCTCAGGACTCGGAGTCCACAGGTTCCCCAGCGCCGCCACATAAGCCACGTCCGGGTCGTCCGGGTGGACGGCGATCCCGCCGATATGGCGAGTCGCCTCGAGCCCCAGGTGTGTCCAGGTCGCGCCACCGTCGAGCGAGCGATAGACGCCGTTGCCCCACGAGGTGCTCTGGCGGTTGTTCTGCTCGCCGGTGCCAGCCCAGAGGATCTCGGGACTCGACGGCGCGATCGCGACGACCCCAAACGTGCTCACCGGCTGCGCGTCGAAGATCGGTGTCCAGGTCGTACCCTTGTTGGTCGATTTCCAGATACCGCCCGACGCCGTCGCCAGGAATAACGTCGAGGGGTCGTGGGGCAGCGCCTCCACATCGTGAATACGGCCGCCGGTAACGGCGGGCCCGATAGAGCGAAAGCGGAGCTCCTGCAGCAGTTCGGGCGTGCGCCCGGCGTCCTGGGCTGCAGCATCCCTCGAGATCAGGATCAGGGTCGCGGCCAGAGCAGCGATAATGGCCGTCGATCGGCAGACGGATGTCATGGGATCGGCTCCTTGGATAGGTATCTTGTCAGTGCTGTTTTCCCGGCACAGATAAGATAGCGTCGGGCGAGGGCACGAGACAGCACGCGGGAGAACACAGCTCGCTCCGCCATGTTGCATTTTGCAACGGGTGGACCGATACTTGACCCGGAATTCGAGTGCCGGACCGCACCAGATGGCCCGATTCCTCCCCTGCCCTACCTTCAGGAACCCGCGGTGCTGGAGACGAGATGACGAAGGACGCGGTTCCTCTCATCGTGGACGTGGACGGGACCCTTCTGAGCTCCGATCTGCTCTGGGAGGGCATCGCCTGGATCCTCACTCAGCGGCCCCGGCGGCTGCTGCCAGCGCTGCTAGCCCTATCGCGCGGTCGCCCATCGCTCAAGGCATTTCTGGCACGTGAGAGCGCGATCAACGTCAGTGAGCTGCCGCTCGAGCCGGCGGCATTAGAGCTGATCGAGGAGGCCAGGGCCGCGGGGGCAAAGGTGATACTCGCGTCCGCCGCTCACGAGTCCCAGGTCGCCAGCCTCAAGGATCGGGTGGGCGCCGACCTGGCATGGGGCAGCGACGGAGCCACGAACCTGAAGGGCTCGCGCAAGCTTTCACTCATCCAGGAACACTTCGGCGAGTTCGACTACGTGGGTAACAGCCCAGCCGACTTGCCCCTGTGGAAGGCGGCGCGGCGGCCGATAGCAGTGAACGTGGGCCCGCTGACGCTCCGGAGAGCGATGCGAGTGCGACCCGACATCGTTGTTCGCCGCATACGACCTTCGACCTGGCGACTCTGGGTCCGGCAGCTCCGGCCACACCACTGGGCGAAGAACGCCTTGCTGTTCGTGCCTGCGCTGGCGGCCCACCTGGATCCCAGCGTCGAGCTCGCCGTTCGCCTGCTCACCGGCTTTGCCGCGTTCTCGGCTACGGCGTCCGCCGTCTACCTGTTCAACGACCTGGCGGACCTGGCGAGCGACCGGGCCCACCCGCGAAAGCGGCATCGCCCACTCGCCGCGGGCGAGATCTCGATTCCAGTGGCTATGGTTGCAGGCCTGTCACTCGTCGCCGCGGCAGCGGTCGTGGCCTGGCAGCTCTCACCAAGGTTCGCGGGAGTGCTCGCCGCCTATCTCGTGATCACGTACGCGTACTCGCTCAGCCTGAAGCAGCACCTGGCTATCGACGTCATTACGCTGGCGACGCTCTACACGGTACGCATCGTCGCCGGTGCCGTGCTGGTCGATGTGCCACTTTCCAGGTGGTTCCTCGCGTTCTCGATCTTCTTGTTCCTTTCGCTGGCGCTGGCGAAGCGCGCGGTGGAGCTGCGCGGAGCCGCCGCGAGGAACGCGACGAAGATCGCTGGCCGCGGTTACCGGCCCGAGGATCTGCCGACCCTCTTTGCCATGGGGGTCGCCGCCGCCGCCGCCAGCGCACTCGTCTATTGTCTCTACATCACGGGCGACGACGTGACGCGGCTCTATGCTAATCCCGACCTCCTCTGGATAGGGCTACCCCTGTTTCTCTATTGGAACCTGCGCCTCTGGCTGTTCGCCGACCGCGGCACACTGCAGGAGGATCCGATTGCGTTCGCACTCAAGGACCCGATCACCTATATGGTGGTGGCGGTGTTTCTGGCCGTAGTCTGGATAGCTACTTGACCATGACGGGCTCGATAGCAAGACGACTGTCGGGTTGGGGTCGATATCCCAGCGGAACGACGGAGGTGTGTCGTCCCGAGCGACTGAGCGACCTTCGCGAGTGCATGTCGGAGGGCACATCACTCGTCGCCCGCGGCCTCGGCAGGAGTTACGGCGACGCCGCATACAACAGCAGCGGATACACGGTTCTGACTGAACGTCTGAACCGGTTTGTAGCCTTCGACGCGGAGAGCGGGGTGCTCGAGTGCGAAGCGGGAGTGACCGTGGACGAGATACTCTCGGTCCTCGTGCCGCGAGGCTTTTTCCTGCCGGTAGTGCCCGGCACCAAGTTCGTCACGATGGGCGGTGCGCTAGCCTGTGACGTGCATGGCAAGAACCATCACAAAGATGGCTCGCTGAGCCGGCACGTAACGGACTTCCGGCTGCTGACCCCGTCGGGCGACCTCGTGGTCTGCAGCCGCGAGCAGAACTCCGACTTGTTCTGGGCGACGGTCGGCGGCCTGGGGTTGACTGGCATCGTAACCGACCTGCGTATCAAGCTGATCCCGCTGGACAGCTCCTACGTGTCGGTCGACTACGATCGTGCCGAGAACATCGACAAGGCGCTCGAGCTGTTCCACGAGTCGGACGTGAACTACAAGTACTCGGTGGCCTGGCTCGACGGTATGGCGTGGGGCCGTCAGCTGGGTCGATCGGTGCTAATGCGGGGCAACCCGGCGCCGGCCGGGCCCGATACCGACCTGAGCCGCCACTCGAGCAGGTCGTTCTCGGTACCCGACGTTTTTCCCGGATTCCTGCTTAACCGGCTGTCGGTACGAGCGTTCAACACGTTTTACTTCAGGAAGCATCCGCGGAAGGCGCGCGGAGTAGTCACCCACTACGAGCCATTCTTTTTCCCGCTGGACCGGCTGTCCAACTGGAACCGGCTGTACGGGAAGCAGGGATTCCTGCAGTATCAGTTCGCGGTCCCCTATGAGGGCGGCCGCGAGGCGTTGATCGAGGTGCTGGAGCTGTTCGCCAAGTCGAGGTACGGGCTATTCCTGGCCGTACTGAAGCGGTTCGGACCCGGCGAAGCGGCGAGCGCGCTGTCCTTCCCGATGCAGGGGTACACGCTGGCGGCGGACCTACCGTGTCGGGACGCAGGCGTATTCGACTTTCTAAAGCAGGTGGATCGGCTGGTCAGCGCGGCGGG
>JASFTI010000243.1:0-5711 GCA_050053635.1 Gemmatimonadales bacterium | reverse complement strand
TACCTGCGGTTGGGTCAACCGGCGACGACGCTCTCCGGTGGAGAGGCACAGCGACTGAAGCTCGCCCGCGAACTGGCTAGCGCGGGTCGCCGGGCGGGACACAAGCTCTACCTGCTGGATGAACCGACTACCGGGCTCCACCTCCACGACGTGCGCCGGCTGCTCGATGTGCTGGAACAGCTGATCGACACCGGCAACACGGTGATCGTCATCGAGCACAATCTCGAGGTCATCAAGCAAGCCGATTGGATCATCGACCTGGGTCCGGGCGCCGGTGTGCACGGCGGCCGCGTCGTCGCCATGGGTCGCCCGGAAGAGATCGTAGCGACCGAGCAGTCTTACACCGGGCGGTTTCTTAGAGAGGTGCTCACCCAGCGGGTGGCATGAAGCTCCGTGGTGTGGGCGGGGCGCCAGGGGTCGTTTCGCTCCATGTCGCGCGGCTTGATTGCAGGAAGGGCGGCTGCGCCGCCCCGCGCCCCAAATTACGCTGAACGACGCCTGGATCGCCCCGCCCTGTACTACCTCCCGATGTAGCGGGTTCGTCATCGTCTCCGAGACGGCGCCGGCAACTGGATCGTCGCACGATATCCGGGACGTCTGCACGGCACGTGCGAGTCCGTGCGGCCGGCGCCCGGCCCGGATCGTTGAGTTGGGTTTGTGCTTCTCTGGCCGTGGGGAAGCCAGGGCTTCACTCACGGCGCGCCGTGGGCCGTCCGTGCCCAAGAGTCGAGAACCCGTCCGCTGGAGTGCGTATCACTGCCCGGCGGTCTGGGCAGCGGTCCGGTCTGGTTGCCCCCAGCACCCCGAAGTTGACCTGCGCGCGTCCCCGGACCATTATCAGCGCGCTCCGAGCGAACAGGAATAACATGCTCCCGATGCCGAACCAGCCGACGGGGCCGCGCCGTGAGTGAGCCCCGGCTCTCCGTACTGCTCCCCTGCCGTGACGCGGCCGAGCACCTCGCCCAGGCCGTTCGCAGCCTGACGTTGCAGACGTTCCCAGACTTCGAGGTCGTTGCGGTAAACGATGGCTCGGGCGACCGGACCGGCGAGGCGCTCGAGCACTGGGCGGCCAAGGACGATCGCGTGCAGGTCCTGCACCTGGCGCGCGTCGGACTCGCCACGGCCCTGCAGGAAGGCGCCCGGCTCTGTCGTGGCGAACTACTGGCGCGGGCGGACGCCGACGACGTCGCGCATCCGCGTCGGTTCGCCGAGCAGATCGAGTTCCTGTCCGCCCGCCCCGAGATCGCCGCGGTCGGCACACAGGTCCGCCATTTCCCACACGAGGAGGTGGGCTGGGGGGCGCGCCGCTACCAGGACTGGCTCAACGGTCTATCCGATCCGGAGAGCGTAGCGCGGGACGTGTTCGTCGAGTGCCCGATCGCTCACCCCACGCTGATGGTTCGCCGCGCGGCCTTCGAAGAGGTGGGCGGCTACCGCGTCAACGGCTGGCCGGAGGACTACGACCTCATCCTCCGACTGCACGTCGCGGGTGCCCGGCTAGCGAACCTGCCACGCGTCCTCCACTTCTGGCGCGAGGGGAACCGGCGTGCCTCGCGCACCGATCCACGCTACACTCCTGAGGCCTTTCGGGGCTGCAAGATTCACTACCTGCGCGCGAGCTGTCTCGAGGGTCGCGATGCGGTGAACATCTGGGGCGCTGGTCGCGTGGGGAAGAACCTCGCCCGCGCCCTCATCGACGAGGGCGTCGAGATCCACGGCTTCTTCGACATCGATCCCCGCAAGATCGGCCAGCGGATCTACGGCGCACCGGTCTGGGACGCGCAGGACGTAGCACGCCACCGCGACACCTATCTGCTGGTTGCGGTGGGAGCCGCCGGCGCCCGTGAGCTCATCCGCGAGCAACTCGACCGGGCCGGGTTCAGCGAACCGCGAGACTACCGCTGCGCCGCCTGAGCGGCGTGGCAGAGGACCGACAGACCTGCAGCGGTCCCCCCGGATCACCCCCCGTATGACCCGCCAGATCCACCAAATCGAGCCGTCGCCGTCGGCGCCACGTGATTTGGCGAAAGCCCAGTTTTTATGCGGCTTCTGAGGTCTGCTGGCGGGGTAGAGAGGGACCTGGAAAATTGATAAATTACAGGCGTCACAACGAACCTGGCGAGGCCAAGAATCGTAACATAGCATACACCCGCCGCGTGCCGGCTGCGGCGCGCGAGCGCGGCGGGCGAATGCAACCGTGGGCGGCTGGCGTCGGCTTGTCGGTAGCCCAGTGAGGTAGAAGTGGCGGAGAACAACAACAACGAGCATAAGGTCCTGCCGCGCTTTCTCGAGGAGGAGATGCGCGAGTCGTTCATCGACTATTCGATGAGCGTGATCGTGCAGCGAGCGTTGCCGGACGTACGTGATGGGCTGAAGCCGGTACACCGGCGGATCCTGTACGCGATGCACGAGGTGGGGCTGGCGCCGAACCGGCCGCACAAGAAGAGCGCGACGGTGGTGGGTGAGGTTCTGGGCAAGTACCACCCGCACGGCGACATGGCGGTGTACGACGCACTGGTGCGGATGGTTCAGGAATTCTCATTGCGTTATCCGCTGGTGAACGGGCAGGGCAACTTCGGCTCGGTCGACGGAGACAGCGCGGCGGCGTACCGGTATACGGAGGCGCGGCTGGGTCCGGTGGCGGTCGAGATGCTGGCGGACATCGAGAAGAGCACGGTCGATTTTGCGCTGAACTTCGACGAGCGGCTCGAGGAGCCGACGGTCCTACCTGGTAAGTTCCCGAACCTGCTGGTCAACGGCTCGTCGGGCATCGCGGTCGGCATGGCGACGAATGTACCGCCGCACAACCTGCGCGAGGTGGTGGCGGCGGCGAAGTATCTGATCGACCACCCGAAGGCGACGGTCGCCGACCTGATGAAGAAGGTAAAGGGACCTGACTTTCCCACGGCAGGGATAGTGCACGGGAAGAAGGGGATCAAAGATGCGTACAGGACGGGCCGTGGCCGGATCGTGATGCGGGCGCGGGCGCAGGTCGAGGAAGTCAAGCGGGGCGAGCGGATCATCATCACCGAGATCCCGTTCATGGTCAACAAGACTCGCCTGATCGAGCAGATCGCCGAGCTGGCGCGTGAGCGGAAGGTCGACGGGATCAGCGATCTGCGGGACGAGAGCGACCGGGACGGGATGCGGATCGTGGTGGAGCTGAAGCGTGATGCGATTTCTCAGATCGTGCTGAACCAGCTGTACAAGCACACGCAGATGCAGTCGACATTCGGCGCGATCATGCTGGCGCTGGTCGACGGTGTGCCGAAGATCATGGACCTGCGCGAGATCATGCGGCACTTTGTGGATCATCGCCACGAGGTGGTGGTGCGGCGCAGCAAGCACGACCTGAAAGTCGCCGAGGACCGCGAGCATATCCTGGTCGGCCTCAAGAAGGCGGTCGACAACATCGACGCGATCGTCGAGATCATCAAGAAGGCGAAGGACCCGGAACAGGCGTCGAAGAAGCTGCGCAACCGGTACAAGCTGACGGAGCGTCAGGCGGAAGCGATCCTCAACATGCGGCTGGCGCGACTGACCGGGCTCGAGGTCGAGAAGCTGAAGGCCGAGCTCAAGGAGGTCCGTGCGCAGATCAAGGATCTGAAAGCGATCCTCGCCTCGAAGCAGCGGCGGATGACGATCATCAAGCACGAGCTGGACGACCTGGCGAAGAAGTATGGTGACGATCGTCGCACGGAGATCGCCGGCGAGATAGAGGATTTCTCGATTGAGGATCTGATCCCCGAAGAGGAGATGGTGGTCACCGTCTCGCACGAAGGCTACATCAAGCGCATGCCGGTGGGCACGTACCGGCGGCAGCGGCGCGGCGGCCGCGGTGTGGCGGGCATGGCGACGAAGCAGGAAGACTGGGTCGAGCGCCTGTTCGTCGCCTCGACCCACGACTACATCCTCTTCTTCACAGCCCGGGGCCGCGTCCACTGGCTCAAGGTCCACCGGGTCCCGCAGACGGGCCGCACGGCGCGCGGGCGCCCCATCGTCAACCTGATCCGTGTGAACAGGGACGATAAGATCACGGCGATGGTCCCGATACGCGAGTTCCGAGAGGACAGGTACCTGCTGTTCGCCACCCGGAAAGGGATGGTGAAGAAGACGTCGTTGGCCGCGTACGCGAACGTCCGGTCGAGCGGGATAAAGGCGATCAGCGTGGTCGATGGCGATGAGCTGATGGACGTACGGCTGACCCAGCCGGGCGATGAGGTCGTGCTGGCCACGCGTAACGGGAAAGCGATCCGCTTCGAGGAGGAACAGGTCCGCGAGATGGGGCGAGTGGCGCGCGGCGTGAAGGGCATCGTCCTCGGTCGCGGCGACCATGTCGTCGGTTTGGTCGTGGTCAGCGGCGAAGCGGCGCTGCTGGTAGTCACCGAGAAGGGGATGGGCAAACGCACCCAGATCGCCCAGTACCGGTTACAGCGGCGTGGTGGCAAAGGCGTGATCAACATCCGCCTCTCCCCGAAGACGGGCAAGGTCGTCTCGATCAAAGAGGTCAGGGACGGCGACGAGCTGGTGCTGGTGACACGCAGAGGGATCGTTAACCGCCAGCGAGTCAAGGAGATACGCGAGACGGGCCGCAACGCGCAGGGTGTCCGACTGGTCAACCTGGACGCCGGGGATCAGCTGGTCGACGTCACCCGGGTCGTCTCGGAGAAGCAAGAAGCGGAGTTGGCCGCCGCCGAGTAGGACAGGAGGGAACCCTTTCCGATCTGGGTGCAAATGTCAGGCAGCCGTTGACTAATCGGCGCGTGGGGCCGACATTGGAGAGCCTCCACTCCCCCCCGCCGGAAGTATACCCTATTGCACACGAGTGTGCCCTGGAGCCCGTGGAGAAGCCGCAGCTCGTCAGTCTCGACGAGATTCGTGCTGCCGCCGAGCGGATCGGCGAGGTCGCCCGGCGAACACCGCTCCTGGCGGAGCGCCGCAGCTCGCCGGTCGGCGAGGGGCGCTTGCGGCTCAAGTGTGAGAACCTGCAGCGCGGTGGCGCCTTCAAGCTGCGCGGCGCCTATAACTTCATCGCCCAGCTGCCCGGGGAAGCGCGCTCCCGCGGCGTGATCACCTATTCGTCGGGTAACCACGGCCGGGCCGTGGCGCTGGCCGCTAGGGAGCTCGGGCTGCCCGCGGTGGTCGTGGTGCCGGTGGATGCGCCGCGGGTGAAGGTCGACGGCATCCGACGGCTGGGGGCCGAGATCGTCGAGGAGGGTACGAAGTCGGTAGAGCGTCAGCGGCGGGCCGAGAAGATCGCCGCCGAGCGTGAGCTGGTAATCGTGCCGCCGTTCGATCACCCCCAGATCATCGCCGGCCAGGGGACGGTCGGGCTGGAGATTGTGGAGGATTGGCCGGCGGTGGAGCGCGTCCTCGTCCCCGTGGGCGGCGGCGGCCTGCTCGCCGGGGTTGCTGCGGCGGTGCGGGCGCTGGCGCCGGACGCGCAGCTATTCGGTGTGGAGCCGCGGGGCGCGGCCTCGATGCACGCGTCGCTGGTCGCGGGCCACGCGGTGGAGCTCGATGCGGTGGCCAGCGTGGCGGACGGCCTCAAGCCGGTGCGGCCCGGCGAGCTCACATTCGAGCACGCCCGCTCGCTGGTCGATGATGTCCTGCTGGTCGACGACGAGGACATCCTCCGCGGCCTCGCCTGGTGCGCGAACGAGTTCCGCCTGCTGGTCGAGCCCAGCGGTGCGGCGACGGTGGCGGCGCTG
>JASFTI010000242.1:0-5744 GCA_050053635.1 Gemmatimonadales bacterium | reverse complement strand
GGCTGGGACGCCGATATGGAGGTCGTCCGCTCGCTGATGGGTGGGGGCACACCCGCCTTCTTCGCTGTCGACTACGGCCGCGACATCCAGCGTGTTCTGAAGCTCGCCGAGGAGTACGACTTTCGGCCCATCATCGTCGGCGGCGCAGAGGCCTGGAAGGTCGCCGATGCGCTCGTTGAGGCCGACGTGCCCGTCCTCGTTTCCCTCGACTTCCCGGAACCGGAGCGCTGGCAGCCGGAGAGCGACAATGGAGACGAGGAGGGGCAGGAGGAGGAGCAAGAGGAGGAGGAGGAGCTGGATGCGGCGGCGCTGCGCGAGAAGCAGCGCATCGAAGATAGCTACGCCAACGCCGGCCGCCTGGCTGAGGCCGGCGTGCGCATCGCGCTGACCAGCGGCGGCGGCAAGGCCGACATCCTCGCAGGTGCGCGCAAGGCGATCGAGTATGGCCTCTCGGAGCAGGACGCGCTAAGTGCGCTGACCGCGACGCCGGCGTCGCTCTTCGGCATCGGTTACCTGGCGCGCGTCCATGCAGGTGGGCCGGCGACCTTCGTTGTGACCGATGCGCCGATCTTCGATGAGGAGATGAAGATTCTCTATGTCTTCGTCGAGGGCGCGCTGGAGGAGGGTAGGGAGCCGCGGGCGGCCGGCGAGGAACCGGCCGTCGACATGACCGGCACCTGGGACGTCGATATCGATGCCGAGGGGCAATCGATTGCTGCCAGGATGACGGTCACACAGGAAGGCGCGGACTTCGAAGGAACGATGACGACCCCGTTCGGCGAAGCGGAAGTCCGGGATGGCCTCGTCTCGGGTAACGATGTGAGCTTCACGATCGTTATCTCGGCAGGCGGCGAAACCATGGAAGTGGAAATGACAGGAACGGTGGAGGGCGACAGGGGATCGGGCAGCGGCGACTCGCCCGATGGCTCGTTCACCTGGTCGGCGAGGCGGACCGGCGGTCCCGGAGAGGAGAACTGACCAATGAAGAAGCTAGGAACGCTCGTTTCAGTTATCGCTCTCGTGACCGGCCTCCTGGCATCGCCGGCGATGGCCCAGTGGGATGTACAGATAGAACGGGGTGCGATCGACGTGCCGCGCGGCACACTCGTGATCCAAAACCTCGACGCCGTGTGGACCGCCAGCGGCCAAGTGCTCGAGAACGTCTCGATCGTGGTCCGCGATGGAATCATTCGCGAGATCGGAACCGATGTGTCGATACCGCGGGATGCCGAGCTGATTGACGGGGCCGGATTGACGGCGATCCCCGGGATCATCGACGACCACGCCCACACCGCCCAGGACCGCGCCGTCAACGAGGGCACGACGCCCGTGTCGGCGGAGGTGCGAGTGATGGACGCCCTCGATCCGACGAGCTACGATATCTATCGGGCGCTCTCCGGCGGCGTGACGACATCGCTCATCCTGCACGGCAGCGCCAACCCGATCGGCGGCCAGGCCGCGATCATCAAGATGCGCTGGGGCATGGACGATCCCGAACAGCTGCTGTTCGAGGGAGCGCCCTTGATGATCAAGTTCGCGTTGGGCGAGAACGTGACCGGCAAGAACTGGAACCCCGAGGGCCGAGCCCGGTTCCCGCGCTCGCGCGCCGGCGTCGAATCGTTCTACGACCAGATCTTCAGCGCGGCGCTGGAGTACAAGCAGGCTTGGGACCGGTACAACGCCGATCGCCGGGCTTACCCGGTGCCGCCGCGCCGCGATCTGCGGCTCGAGACCGTGGCCCGTGTACTGGACGGCCGGATTTTGGTACGCGCGCACTCGTATCGCAGCGACGAGATTGTGATGCTGATGCGGGTCGCGGAGCGCTACGGCTTCCGAATCGACAACTTCACCCACGTGCTCGAGGGCTATAAGGTGGCAGACGAGCTAGCCGAACACGGCGCCTCGGCCGGCACGTTCTCCGACTGGTGGGCCTACAAGCTGGAGGCCTACGACGCGATCCCGCACAACGCGGCGATCATGCACGAGCACGGTGTGCTCACTACGCTCAATTCCGACGGCCCGTTGATCCAGCCGTTCATGGTCTACGAGTTCAACAAGCCGGTGAAGTACGGGGGCGTGTCGCGCGAAGATGCACTGCGCATGCTGACCCTCCACGCCGCCCAGTCGCTCCACATCGATGACCGGGTGGGCAGCATCGAGGTCGGCAAGGAGGCCGACATCGTGCTGCTCAACGGCGACCCCTTCAACACGTACTCGAGGGTCGAGAAGACGATCGTCGATGGCATCGTCTACTTCGACCTCTCGCGCGAGGCGGAAACGCGGGGCGCGCCGATTCGCGCGTTGCCCGAGGTGTCGCCGCCGCCCGTGACGGCGGCACCGACCACGGCGATGGCCGGATCAGCGGCAACTGATGGGTCGGACCGCGCCGAGGCAACCCTGGCGCTGGTCGGTGCGACCGTGCATCCCGTATCGGGTCCCGAGATCGCCGACGCAGTAGTGATGATCTCGGACGACCGCATCGGCTTCGTCGGGCCAAGGGCGCGCGCCGACATTCCCGCCGGCGCCGAGGTGATCAGTGTCGCCGGAAAACACATCTATCCGGGCATGATCGACCCGATAACCCGAATCGGCATGATCGAAGTCGGCCAGGTCGCCGCGAGCCGCGACGACCAGGAGACGGGGCGTTACAGCCCCCACGTCAATGCGCTATGGGGCGTGCACCCGCACAGCGCCGAGGTCAACGTGACCCGCGCCAACGGGATCACCGCCGTGCTTAGCGTCCCCGGTAGTGGAGTCATCTGGGGTGCCGGTGCAGTGATTCAACTGAGCGGCGATACGCCCGAGCGGATGGCGATCGCCGAGCGCGCTGCAATAGTGATCGATTTCCCCTCACCTTCCGGCAAAGATTGGGAGGACCCCAAGCTGGAGGGCGAGCGGTTGGAGGAGCTCGTCGATCTGTTCGAGCGGGCGGTGGCCTACGCGGCGGTGCCTTCCCACAACGACGACCCGACGGCACCGTTCGACGGCAACGACCGCATGCGCGAGCGCGCCATGCTTGAGGCGATGCTCCCGGCGGTGACCGGCCAGATGCCCGTCTTCTTCGCGGCCGCCAGCGAGCGCGATATCAAGACGCTCTTCCTGTTCCTCGACAAGTTCCCCGAGGTGGACGCGGTTCTGGTCGGCGCCGACCAGGCGTTCCGTGTGGCGGACGAGCTGGCGGAGCGGGGGATCCCGGTCATCATCGCGTCGGCATTGAGCCGCACCAACGATCGTGCCGAGCCCGTCAGCGCCAACTACGCCAACGCCGGCATCCTGCACGCCGCAGGCGTCAAGATCGCCTTCGGCACCGGCGACTACGCGAATGTCCGCAACCTGCCGTACCACGCGGCGAAGGCGGTGGCGTTCGGCCTGCCGCAGGAAGTCGGACTGCGCGCGGTGACGCTGAACACGGCCGAGATCCTCGGTCTGGGCTCGGAGCTGGGCAGCATCGAGGTGGGCAAGCGCGCCGACCTGATCGTCACCGACGGCGACCCGCTACAGATCGTCACCAACGTCGAGCGGGCGTTCATCAACGGCCTCGAGGTCTCACTGGAGGACAATAAGCACACACGCCTCTTCGAGCAGTTCAAGGACCGGCACTGAGGTATCGCGGCTGCTCGCAGAATAAGCAGGCGGCCATCCTTTCGGATGGCCGCCTCCTTGCTACCTGCCCGCTGTATTACAGCTTCAACACGCTAGGAACTACCTTCCCCCTCCGATAGGCCGCCTGCCACCTGGTGGTCTGCGGCCGCCGATGCCCGACGGCGTACAGTCGTCGATCGGCCCCATACCGCCGCCACCGACCAAGATTATCACTCCGCCCAGGCCACCGCCCGGCCCGCTCGTGCTCACCGTCCCGCCCCTGCGGGTCAGACGATCCGGGCGTGGCAGCCGCAGCGGCGTGAACCCCGACTCCATCAGGTGGACTGTCAGCCTTGGCCGCGGCACCACCGGCGCCAGCGGATCCCTCGAGCTCGCCTCCGCCAGGACGTCGTCGTACTCGCTCAGGTCGAGAACGGCCTCCTGCTCGCTCTCGCTCAGCTCGAGGGCCAGCTGCCAGGGCTGGGCCACGTCGCCGGAGCTCTCGTCGCGGGGCGGCTCCGGCTGCGGCATCGTGATCAGGCTGCGGGTTGTGTCGCTTGGGTTACGTTTCAGGAAGTTCAGTCGTCCGAACCCCAGCAGAGCGGCGTGCACCAGAATCGATATGCCGAGGCCGACGGCGAGAATCCGAGCATAAAGCTTATTGCGGGCGCGGCGATCCATCTTCCTCCTCCGAACAATGAGATAATGCCGGCTTGGCCGGATTCCTCCGTATGGGTATCGCGCGTCCCTCCATCTCTATCTTCGCGATATCCGTTTGTTAGGTCAAGGAGGAGGGGTGGGAGTTATGGACTCGGGTATTCCGGGAATGGCAGTTCAAACGGGGATTCGCGGATTGCGGGACCTCGGGAACCCATGATCAAGAGAACAATTGACCCACAGACTACTCGAAGTACCGAATCTGGGTGATTCTGACATCAAGTATTCTGTGGGTCGAATGCTCGGTTGGTCGTGGCTTCCCGAATTCACCGAATCACCGAATCCCAACCCTGCGACCCGGGCCTCTACCCAGCACGCCTGTTTGTCCCGGCCCGCAGACGCCGGCGCCGCCGAGCGTCACGCTCAGGCCGCCGCCGCCACCACCACTGCGCTTAGCTTTTCCACCGCGGTTCGAGGCCAAGCGGGCCGTCGGCGTCAGGTGGATAGGCGTGAAATCCGAGTCGAGTGCAGCGGCCTTGATTCGGGGCCGCGGAACGAGCGGCCGGTTGAGCGCGCTCGAGCTCGCCGCTGCCAATACCGCCTCGTGCTCGCTCAGGTTGGGTGCGGGCACGTCGACCGCTACGACCACGTACTCGGCGGCCAGCCACGAGCCGCCGGCCGCGGCCTCCGCTGCGCCACCCTCCGCTGCGCGCTCGGGCGGCTCGGGTATGCGCTCCGCGTCCACAATGTTTACGACCTGCAAGGGACCCGCGCCCTCGATTTCCCAGGTCTTCAGGCTTCCCAGACCCAGCACCACACCGTGTACAACGAGGGAAATCCCCAGTCCGGCGGCGAGGATCCGAGCATGGCGCGCGGCCAGCTGTTTGCGTCTGCTCATCTTTCCTCCTCTGCTAGCGCATCGACGGCCCTCATTCCTGTCTCCCCCGGCCGGACGTCGGAAGGCCTTCCCGTGTCGAGAGCGTAAAGGCCCCGACAGAGGCAAAGCAAATTCCGGCCGCGCCCAGTTCCGGCACGGTTGCGCGGCCCGGCTGGTTGCGCCGCGCCTGACACCGTTCCAGTGCTGGCTCCGTACGGGACTGTGTGGGTGCTCTTGCCAGTATGCTCGACCAGTAACGCAGGCCTTCTTGACCATGGATACCCTGCTCGCCGACTTGCGCTACGCCGTACGCCGACTGTCTCAGCGCCCGGGATTCACCGCCATTGCGCTGCTGACCATGGCTCTGGGGATCGGCGCCAACAGCGCAATCTTCAGCATCGTCAACGCCGTGCTGCTGCGGCCGCTGCCGGTCGAGTCTCCCGAGCAGCTGGTCGAGATCTACTCCCAGGAAGAAGACGATGACTTTCCGGTCACCCAGGCCTATCCCGACTATCTCGATATCCGGGCTCGAGACGACCTGTTCTCGGGGGTGACCACCTACACGGCGGACTTCTTTAGCGTGAGTGTTGGACCGCGCTCCGAGGTCATGTTCGGCGAGTCTGTGACG
>JASFTI010000241.1:0-5777 GCA_050053635.1 Gemmatimonadales bacterium | reverse complement strand
CCCGTTGCGGGCTCGGTCGAGTCCGTCGGGGCCGGATTTGGCACCTTGCTCGCCGGAGCAGGTTGCCGGGCGGTCACAGGGCCGGTTCCCTCGCGCCTCTCTTGATAGGTCCCGATACTACGAAGGCAGCGAACGCCGTGGCGCCGCCGCGAGCTTACTCTCCGTCCAGCAGTCCGCGCGCCACGTTGCCGAACGCTCGCGCAATCCACGTCAGCAGCGCGGCCAGGGGCATCCATACCATCATGTACAGCAACATGAAGAGCCACAGGCCGTAGATAAGAGCGCAGGTGCCAAAGAAGACGTAGAGCACAAGTTTGGCGACTATGTCGACCACAGCTGTGTCGATCATCAGAACGGCGCTCCCTCCGTCGGCCGGTGCCCCTTGCGCCTCTAACTAGTCTCCGCTTCGGCCATGACGGAGTCCGCCACTGCGTCGAGGCCGAACGCGCGCAATTCCACCGCCAACAGCCTGCGGGATTCGAGATCCTCGGGATCGCGGCCCGACGCCTCCAGATACGTGTCATAGGCTTCCGTTGCCTCATCGAGGCGTCCAAGCCCGTACAAGCCCACAGCGAGGTAGAGGTAGCTGATCCTTCCGCCTGGCTTGTGGCCTTTGCGGCGGACCCACTCACGGCAGACAGTAGACGCCTCCTCGAAACGCTTGGCTCGCAGCAGATAGTCAATCTGCACCCAGCGGTAACGGCTGGACTCCGGTCGCAGGCGGACCGCCTCCCCTGCCGCGTCTGCAGCATCATCGTACCGCCCCACCCGGCTGAACCGGAATGCCAAGGACGAGTAGAACCACGCGTCCCAGGAGCCGGGACGAAGGGAGGAATCGGAAGACATGACCAACCGGCAGTCGGACACACTCCTCTCCCACAGGCAACGGTCCAGCGCCCTTTCGAGTCTCCGGTGTCCCAAGGCACGTTGCACCGGCCAGCCGGGCATAACGACCAGCAAGACAGCGATAGCGCTGAGCACGCCCGCGACGAGCCCCGCCCTCTTGATGACTCTCGGCTTGTCCGTCCTGCGACTAAACCACCTCAGCCCGACGAACAAAAGGAACGCCACGACTGCGATAGCCGTGACCGCAGCTGCGCCGAACGCCACAGGGCTCACAATCTCCGCGACTAGGCCCTCTGGCCACACTACGCTGCACATTTCGTAGTTCGGCCGTCCGGGATTCGGCGAGATCAGCTCGAACAACGCGACATCGCTCTGGCGGCGAAGCAGGTATTGCCCTGCCTGCTCCATCGCCCGTCGATGGTTCCGGCGCGTACCGACAACCAGTTCTCGGACACTGAAGCACGGCGCCTCTGATACTCTGGTGAGCGCTCCCCACCGCGCCGACCGCGCCCGGTCGGGATGTCCGAGCACCTCATAATAGGCTTCTCTCGCCTCATCGAAGGATTCGAATTCGCGGGCGTAAATCGGATCTCTTCCGTGTTCGATTATGGCCGAGATCAGGTACAGAGTCTCTGCCTCGTCTTCGCGACCCGCAATCATGTAGAACTCGGCTAGGGCGTCACAGCCTGTTTTCACTATGGCCGTACCTACTACGCCTTCTATCAGGGTGGTCCCTTCATCGACGATCAGAAGACCCACAGAAATCACTTCTCTGATGGCGGTCTCCGCGTCCTCGAGTCGGCCATCGGCAAGAAGCAAGGCCGCCAGCGCAACATGTGCACGGGCAGCGTCCTTGGTGTTCGCGAAGTTGGGAAATGGTAAGGACCAAACGCTGTAATCATCCGGAAACGGAAGAACGTACATTGCGGCCAGGATATCGGCCTCTGAAGCCCTCGCTGCTATGGAGTACTGAGCGAAGCCGGGATGGCTGCTCACTTCCCTCAGGTAGACACGCTGCTCGTCGTTCAGGCCCTCGACAGCGGCGCGGAAGAGCCTTGCAGGATCCGTTACCAGAAGGTAGCGCTCGTCCTCTCGGTCGGTCGCGCCCTCAGCGGTCATCCAATTTTGCTCGAACGAGTGTTCCGGCGGCCTCTGTGCTCCCCGTGGCCTTTCTCCAGCCGTGTAGACGGAGTAGAGGGCCCGCCCTGCTTCTGCAGCGGTTATGCCGGGGTCGGGTTCGAGCCTGTAGGCTCGGGCCTCCTTGGCCGCCGACAGCATGCGCAGCGTCCCTTGGAATCTGACCGTCGCGGCAAATTTCCCCCGCTCGCTCCTCAACTTGATGTGGGCTGAAAGGCCCAGCCCTGCAGCGACCATCACGAGAAAGACGGAGACGGCGAGCCCCACCTTCTTCAACACCCTTGACTTCGCCCCTATGCGACTCCACCGCTCTACCCCGATGCGACCGAGGAACGCCGCGACTGCGATACTCGAGACTACGATTGCAGCGAACGCCAGCCCTTGGGACATTTGAACTATGGTCCAGTATACGTCGGGTGTGATCAGGTCCATTGTCCTTCCTCTCCAGTCTCGATCGAAAACGCGAGTCGCTGCGCCCCACTCGGACGGCCTGCCTATCGTGCGTGCCTGCCTGCCCGATTCGCAGCCAACCCTCCTGTCGGTTTGGGTCGGCCCGCTTTGAGGAGGTGTGGAGACCGGCGGGTCTGCGTCCCATCTCTCCCCGTTGCGGGCTCCGTCGAGTCCGTCGGGGCCGGATTTGGCACCTTGCTCGCCGGAGCAGGTTGCCGGGCGGTCACAGGGCCGGTTCCCTCGCGCCACTCTCGATGGTCCCGAAACAGCACGAGCGGCTGACGCTCGGTGGCGCCGCCGCTCTCATAATAGGGTGTACCTCTGACACCCAGAGAAAAGGGCCCCTGTGGCATCCGCCAGAAGGGCCCTCGGCGGTTTAGCACTTTGTTCACCCGGCTGCAAGCGCCACAAATCGGTCCGGGGCGTCGTTCGACGCAGTTACAAATTTAGCACGATCGTGATTTCGTGCCAGAAGCCGGACCAGTTAGAATCCGGAGTAACGAGACGCGAGCAGCCGTTGTCAGGGGTGGGCTTTACTATGCTGGAGAGAAAACGCCTCGAGACGGTAGCTACAGATAGACAGCGAGGAGGATACCCGAGTGTGAAAACGCCAGACCTGCGGAACATCACCCGCTACATCGCCCTGGGCGACAGCATCTGCATCGACCTGTACCCTGCGCTGGACGTGGCATCGCGGCAGTCGATGGAGCCGCCCGAGGGCGTGGGCGCCGCCTCGCTCCTATATAAGAACCAGGACTGGCTGTGGCCGGAGTTTGCGGGGCACGACCTGGCGTCGTACAACCCGGAGATGGCGTTCACCAACCTGACGGCGGACGGCGCCACCACGACCGACGTCCTGGAGGACCAGGTCGCCGTGCTGCCCGCCGACAGCGGACCGGCGCTCGTCACGCTCACCGCAGGCGGCAACGACCTGCTGTGGTCCTTCGGGTCGAGCGACGAGGAGAGCCGGCGCGCGCGGCACCGGACCGAGCGCAACCTGCGGGAGATTATCCGGAGGGTGCGCGACCACTTCGAGGCTGTGACGATCATCGTCGGCACCGTCTACGACCCAAGCGACGGGACCGCGCTAACCGACGATGCTTTCCTAGACTTCGGTGACTCGATGTTGAGGCAGCTGGTGCTCGCCGGGCTACACGCGTACAACGATGCGGTGGCCAAGATCGCCGCTAAGGAGGGCTGCCTGCTGGCCGACATCCACGGGCATTTCATGGGGCACGGAACGACGGTGAAGGACCGCGCTGAGCGCTGGTATTGGGAGGGTCTGATCATCGAGCCCAGCGCCCGCGGCGCCAGCGAGGTCCGGCGGCTCTGGCTGCGCTGTCTCGAGGCGGAGCCGGCTTAGAGGGCGGACTGCTCTCAGCTCTATAGTCCGGGCATGCTCACCGCCGCCATACCACCGGTTCCCCCGTAGGAACTCCTTGCAGGCCGAGGGAACATCTTGCTCAGGGCTCTCACCCACGGACTGACTGTCCGTAGGCCAGCTACTGGTTCAGTGCCGACCAATCCACGTCGCCGCGCACACCCTCCCAGGCCTCGACTGGGCCGACCGATACGCGGTTGCCGGTGGACTTGCCGAGCAACGCTACCCGACAGGGGACGTCCACCGGGCCGGAGAGCGGCGAGCGCCAGAGCGGCTTACCGTTGAGCGCGATAGCGCAGCGCCCATCGGGAAAGACTTGCAGCCGGACCACGTACGGCTTCCCGGTGGAGAAGAGAGGGTCAACCGGAATAGTGGTGCCAAACGAACTCGTGTTCACGCGCACGCGGTGCATGCCGGCGAGTCCGTCCGTAGCCGGGTAACGGAATTCACACAAGCGATCCCCGGGTGCCGGTAGATCTCCGGTCACGTGATCCCACCCTTCCACCAGGGCAGGGTTGGTCCACGCCACCAGGTGGACCTCCGACTCTTGGGCCCGGGGCTCGGACCGGGGCGTGGAGAGCTGGGCCTGGACCCCGAGGCCACGGACGGTTCGGAACTCGCGCCGTGAGTAGACGCCGCTCCGGTAGTCGTCGCCCTCGCCGTACTGGAGTGCCGGTTCCCCGCCGGGCCAGGTCGTGAGCCGTGGCGGCGGATCGCCGAACGGGACCCACTGGGGGCTGATTCCTTCCGCCCAATCCTCGACGAGTACAGTCTCGTAGCCGGGCGGGCCGATCTCGAGACGGACCGAGTCCTCGCGCCAGCCGCCGGTCGAGGCGTACACCACCACCGAGCCCACGCTCTGGGGACGGAGCTCGCCGCTGGCCGCGTCGATGACAGCGACCGTCGTGTCACCGGATCGCCAGGAGAGCACGGGCATCGGTAGCGCTAGTCCTTGGACATCGAAGCCCTGGGCCCGCAGTCGCGCTGGCGCGTCCAGGGTGAGCGCCACATCCGGCGCCAGGATCTCCAGGCGTTCGAGGTACGTGCTGTCGGCACGCTCGCCTTCCCACGCGAGCGACACGATCGACGAACTCTCGCGCCCCGTCTCGTCTACGACCGGCACCGCGAGGTCAGGCCGGTCGGTGGGGAACACATACCACGCCGGCGCCGCCCGGCCCCGTCGCAGGCAATAGGCCGCGACCCAGCGGCCGTCGGGGGTCACCGAGACGTTCCCGACCAGCCCGTCGCTGATGACCCGCATCTCTCGGGTCTCCAAGCCCAGGCGGGCGAGGCTCTGGTTGCCGGCGCTGTCGATCGCCCTCACCAGGACCTGACTGGCGTCGTACCAGCCTACGGGTCCGCCCTGAATGGGGGGCGTGAAGCAGCGTTCGGCGCTCCCGTCCGGTGTGACCCAGCAGAGCTGGTCGGTTGGCCGGCCTGCTGTAGCTTCTCTCGGGGTCAACCACTGAACCCGCCGCTTAAACGCGATCCGCGTTCCATCTGGACTCCAAATCCCATAGTTGTCGGGACCCTCGCTGCGGGTGATCCGACGGACCCTCCCGGTCTCGATGTCGACAATGGCAAGGTCGGCCCAGCGGTTCGGGTTCCAGCGCTCAGTCACGATTACGATGTGGCGGCCGTCCGGGGACCAGCTCGTAGGGATATCGTCCTTGGCTAGGTAGGTGAGTCGCCGCTCCTCACCCTCGGGGGTGCGCAGGAACACCTCGCGGCCACTCGTGTCCGGCACGGCGCGCCAGTACGCCCAGCCCCGGCCGTGCGGGCCCGGCACGAGGTGAAGCGCGGCTTTAACCGACAGCCCCCTCAGCCCGGGCACGAGCTTGCCGCTCCTCTCCAGGTCGAACTCATGCCGCCGCTCCCATCCCTCGCGCCGGACCGGCACGTGGTAACCGTTCACCTCCCCGCCGGCGGGCGTACGGCGGAGCACCAGAAGGACGGCGTCCGG
>JASFTI010000240.1:0-5789 GCA_050053635.1 Gemmatimonadales bacterium | reverse complement strand
GTCGTCGTCGGCGCCATTGTATACGGAGTCGGGTCGCGACCGGCGAATCGTCTCGAAGCTAGCTCGCAGCTGTCGGATCGTCGCCGCTTCCTCCGCCGTCGGCTCGCGCATCGGGCTCTCGGCGCCCATCGGGCGGACGATGTGATTGAAGGCCCAGACCGAGTCGTGATCGAGCGGCCGTGATGTCGTCCCGACATGATCGGTGTGCGAGCCGATAGCCACATACTGATCGCGGACCGCGGGATCGCTGCCCCGCAGGATGCCGACCACATTCCGTGCCGGATGAGGGGCCGGGGTCTCCGCGAAACGGAACGTGCCCTCGACCGTAGCGCCACGGTCACCAATCGACGCCGTCTCGATCGGGCTGCCCATCAAGCGCGCTGCAGTTTCCCGGGTGACGAACATGCCGAGTGGTCCCTCCTGTGGCTCGCCGCCGCGGCCCAGCGCGGTCTGCGGGCGCCCCAGGTACCGCCGCCACACCGAAGGGATCAGTTCCAGCACGGCAACGGCGACCCCGGCCGCCGAGCTGTAGGTGCGCAGCGCGAAGGGATTCCACGCCTCGATGTTGGGTTTCCCATCCGGCCCGATCGGCGCGTCGAGCACGACGAGCTTGCCGGCGACCTGCTCCGCGGTCAGCGCGGGCGTCTGCTCGCTGGCCCGACCGGCGAAGATCGTCTCGACTCCGTCGAGCGAGCCTGAGGTGCCGAAGGGCAGCATGCCGCCCATCCCGGGCAGGGGCAGGTAGTCGGTACCGACCTCGAACTGTTCCCCGCCAACGCCGACGGATGCCTCGGGGTCCAGCGTGCGTTGGATGAGCGGGATCGTCTGAAAGTACGTCCCGTCCTCGCCGGCGGGCTCGAGCCCCAGGCGAGTGGCCTCGGCCGCCAGGTATTCGGTGGCCAGGTAGTTGCCCAAGGTGCCCGACTCGCGCCCCATCATCGAGTCGTGGGCGAAGGCCGACAGATGCATCTCGAGATCGTCGGCCGTGATCGCCGCCGCCGTTGCGGCCACCGCGGCCGCAGCGCCGCGCTCCGGAGCCGGCGCCTGGGGCGATGGGGCGGACGAGCAAGCGAGCGCCGCGAAAACAACGGCTAGCGAAATGAAGCGTAAGTAATCCACAACGTACTCCCGCGAAAGTTGCTGTAGCGGAAAACGGTCGCTGCAATCTGTCACCACGCTTGGCCACCGGCAACTGACCGAGTGGCCGGGGCTCGCCGCGCTCAACTGGCGCACCAGACACCGGCCACGGCTTACCGCCTACTGCTTACTGGCCACCGCCCACCGCCCACTGCCCACCGCCTACCGACTCAGGCAACGCCCTCGCCGACGAATTGCAGCTCGTAGAGCCGGGCGTACAGCTCGCCGCGCTCGAGCAGCTCTGCGTGTGAGCCTTCTTCGACCAGCTCGCCGTGGTGCATGACGAGGATGCGATCGGCATTCTGCACGGTGGAGAGCCGGTGTGCGATGACCAGACTCGTGCGGCCGCGCATCAATTCCTCGAGCGCCGACTGGATCTGCGCCTCGACTTCCGAATCGACCGAGCTGGTCGCCTCGTCGAGGATGAGGATCCTGGGGTCGAAGGCCAGCGCTCTGGCGAAGGAGAGCAGCTGTCGCTCGCCGACGCTCAGACTCGCGCCCCGCTCGCCTAGGGGCTGGTCATAGCCTGCGGGCAGGCGCCGGATGAAGCGGTCGGCGCCGACGCGTCGGGCCGCTGCCTCCACCTGCTCGTCCGAGATCTCTTCGTCGCCCATACGAATGTTGAAGCGGGCGCTGTCGCTGAACAGGTAGACGTCTTGGAGGACGAGCTTCATCGCCCGGCGTAGCTCGCGCTGCTCGAGATCGCGGATGTCGACACCGTCGAGGAGGATTGCGCCACCCTGCGGGTCGTAGAAGCGCATCAACAGGTTGATCAGTGTCGTTTTGCCCGCGCCCGTGTGCCCGACGACGGCCAGTCGCTCGCCGGGACGCGCGGCGAAACTCACGCCTTTCAGCACCCAGTCGGCCACTGTGCCGTCGTCCTTGTGGCCGGCTTTATTGTAGGCGAACCAGACGTCGCGGAACTCGAGTGCGCCGCGTAACGGTCGGGGCAGCTGACGGGGGCGCTGCGGGTCGGGGACCGTCTGCTCGGCGTCGAGCAGCCTGAAGATGCGCTCCGAGCTAGCCATGGCGCTCTGCAGGATGTTGAACTTCTCGGACAGGTCCTGGATGGGGCGATAGAAGCGCCGGACGTACTGGAGGAATGCGGCGACGACGCCGACGGTGAGCGTGCCTTCCAGGACGTGCAATCCGCCGTACCAGAGCACGAGTGCGACGGCGACGGCCGCCAAGATCTCGATAAGCGGCCAGAACAGCGCGTAGTAATGGATGGAGCGCAGGTGTGCCCGTAGGTGGTCGGCGTTAATGTCCTTGAACTTCTCGAGCTCGGGATCCTCGCGCCCGAACAGTTGCACCACGCTCATCCCGGTGATCCGCTCCTGCAGGAACGCGTTGATTCGTGCCAAGCGGACGCGGATCTCGCGATAGGAGCGTCGCACGTTCACCCGGAACCAGTAGGCGGTGACCCAGACGAGAGGAATGACGATGAAGGAGACCAGTGCCAATCTCCAGTTCATCGCGAGCATGATCGCGACAATGAACGCCAGGGTGAAAACATCGCCGAAGATTGCCACCACGCCGGAAGTAAACATCTCGTTCAGCACTTCGACGTCGCTGGTCAGCCGGGTCATCAGCCGGCCCACCGGGTTACGGTCGAAGAATCGCAGACTGAGGCGCTGTAGCTGGGCGAAGATCTGGGTGCGCAGGTCGTACATGACCCGCTGGCCGATCCAGGTCGTCAGGATCGTCTGCGCGTAGCTGAGCAGCAGAGCGAGCACCAGGGAGAGCGTATAGATTCCGGCGAGGACCGCGAGGAAATTCATGTCCCGGGCCGGGATCGCGTCGTCGATAGCGACGGCGGTCAGATAAGGGCCGATCAGCTCGAGCCCGGAAGCGGCGATCAACATGATCACCGCCAGCGCTACCTTGAGGCGGTAGGGCTTCAGGTAGCGGAGTAGCCGCCGCATGAGGCTCGCGTCGTACGCCCTGCCGAGGGCCTCTTCCTCGTGGAAGTCGAGGTCGGGTGCTGTCTGCATAGGAACCGAAGATAGGGGGATTGGCCATTGCGGGAAGGGGGAGGTCGTTGGGAATTCCCAATAACATTCGGTGTTGCATTAGATTCTAGTAAATGGAAGAGTTCATCCGTGTCAGAGGCGCCAGCCAGCACAACCTGAGATCGATCGACCTCGATATTCCCCACCGTTCTCTCACGGTGGTGACGGGGCCGTCCGGTTCGGGGAAGTCGTCGCTCGTCTTCGACACGATCTTCGCCGAGGCGCAACGCCGCTACGTCGAGTCGCTGTCGAGCTATGCCAAACAGTTCCTCGAACGGATGCAGAAGCCGGCGGTCGAGTCGGTGGACGGGGTCAGCCCGGCCGTCGCCATCCAGCAGAAGAACCCCACCAAGACCAGTCGCAGCACCGTGGGCACCGCCACCGAGGTCCACGACTACCTGAGGCTGCTCTGGGCGCGGGTGGGCCGGACCCACTGCCCCCGGTGCGGTCGCGAGATCAAGCCCGACACCGTGCAGGAGGCCGTCGATCGGGTGCGCAGATTACCCAAGGGGACGCGCATTCAGGTCGCCTTCCCACTGCCGCTCTCGTCCGAAGTCAGCGACGAACTGATCGTCGAGAACCTCCGGGCTCTGGGATTCTTGAGGGTGCTGGCCGACGGTCGGGAGATCTACATGGGCGAGTCGGGCAGTTCGCCGGCTGACGGACCGCCGCGCCTCACTGCGGCGCGCGAGCTGCTGGTGGTGGTCGACCGGCTCAAGGTGGGCGGCGCGTCGCGCTCCCGGCTGGCGGATTCTCTGGGCACGGCGTTCAGCGAGGGGGATGGTGAGGCGCTGGTGCTGGTCGCGGCTGACGAGGAGGCCTCCCAACGGCTCGCCTTTACCGAGCGATTCCGCTGCCCGAATTGCGACCTCACGTTCCCCGACCCGGTCCCGACGCTCTTCTCCTTCAACAGCCCGCTGGGTGCCTGTCCGACCTGCAACGGGTTCGGCGCCACCCTCGAGTTCGATCTCGACTTGGTAGTCCCGGATCCGCAACGCTCGCTGGCCGACGGTGCCGTGGAGCCCTGGACGAAGCCTCGCTACGAGGATCGGCGTTGGCAGCTGCAAGAGCTGGCCAGAAAGCACAAAGTCTCGATGCGCGTGCCCTGGTCCGAAATACCCGAGCGATTCAGGAAGATCGTGCTGCACGGTGAGCGCGGCTTCGAGGGCGTGCTGCAACAGCTCGAACGGCTGAGACAGACGAAACGCTACAAACAGTATATCCGCGTCTTCGTCCGCCAGTACCAGACCCAGCAGACCTGCTCATCGTGCGACGGCGCGCGGCTACGTCCCGAGGCGCTCAACGTGAAGGTGAGCGGTCGCACGATCGCCCAAGTAAGCGCGCTACCCGTGGAAGAGCTGCGTGTCTGGCTGGAAAGGCTGAAGCTCACCAAACACGAGACGCAGGTCGCCGAGACGATACTGCGCGAGCTCCGATCGCGCGTGACGTTCCTCGACGACGTGGGACTCGGTTATCTGACGCTCGACCGTCAGGCCAGGACGTTATCGGGCGGTGAAGCGCAGCGTATCAACCTGGCCGATGCGCTGGGTAGCGCCCTAGTCGACGTAACCTACGTGCTGGATGAGCCGTCGATCGGTTTGCACCCGCGAGATACCGAACGACTCTATCGGTTGCTCGAACAGCTGCGAGACCTCGGCAATACGGTGCTCGTGGTGGAGCACGACCCGCCGGCGATCGAGCTGGCCGACCACGTAATCGAGTTGGGTCCCGGCTCCGGCGAGCACGGCGGCGAGCTGGTCTACGAGGGCGAGCTGCAAGGGTTGCTCGAGTCCGAGACGCTGACCGGCGTCTACCTGTCGGGACGCGAGGTGATACCGGTGCCGGTGCACCGGCGGCCTGTCGAAGGTCCCCACATCGTCCTGGAGGGCGCGCACCAGCACAACCTCGATGGTGTCGATGTGAGCGTTCCGCTGGGTGCGCTCACCCTGGTCACCGGTGTGTCGGGCAGCGGGAAATCGACGCTGGTGCACGACGTCCTCTACCGCGGGCTGGAACGTAAGCTGGCCGGCCAGACCAGCGCCAAGCAGCACCTGGGCGAGCCGGTTGGCAGCTACACGGCGCTGCGGGGCAGCGGAGCGCTGAGCGGCGTCGTCCTGATCGATCAGAGTCCCATCGGCCGCACACCGCGCTCCAACGCGGTGACCTACCTCAAGGCTTACTCGGAGATTCGCCGCATCTTCGCGGAGCTGCCGGACGCGAAACGTCGCAAGTTCGGACCCGGTCACTTCTCCTTCAACGTGGCGGGCGGCCGCTGCGAGGAGTGCGAGGGCGCCGGTCAGCTCGAGGTCGAGATGCTGTTCCTGGCCGATGTCTTCGTACCCTGCGAGATGTGCGGCGGCAAACGTTTCAAGCCCGAGGTGCTCGAGGTGCGTTACCGCGGTCGCAATATCCACGACGTTCTGAATCTGACCGTCGACCAGGCGATCAAGTTCTTCATCAAGGAAGCGAAGCTGGGCCAGATGCTCTGGCAGCTGCAGCGGGTCGGGCTGGGATACCTGCGGTTGGGTCAACCGGCGACGACGCTCTCCGGTGGAGAGGCACAGCGACTGAAGCTCGCCCGCGAACTGGCTAGCGCGGGTCGCCGGGCGGGACACAAGCTCTACCTGCTGGATGAACCGA
>JASFTI010000239.1:0-5791 GCA_050053635.1 Gemmatimonadales bacterium | reverse complement strand
AGGAACAGGAAGAACGAATCGAAGTCCGGCTGCGCGGGTTCTATTCCGTCGAAGGTGCCGTAGTGCAGACCCGCTTCCACGGTTCCGAAGTGAAAGGGCGTTTCGGCGGCGAGCTCGGCGCCGGGATTGGGGCTCCAGTAGTCGTGGAAGGTGTTGCGGTTGACGTTGGCGACGAGGCTGAGGTCGAGGCGGAGCGTCTCGAAAGCATCATCGACACTCTGCCCGGCCGTGGTGGCGGGTACGGAGATGAGTGCCGCCGAACAGAGCACGGTTAACGCGGACCGGGTGACGTAATGGTTCATCGGCACCTGGAAGTTTCAGTCGCCCGCCTCATCGGCACCCGGATCATAATCGAGGCCGACGATCTTCAGCAACTTGAGAGCGTTCTTCGATGTGGCTACGCCCGGGTGCAGTTTGTAGTCGAACGAAATGTCGGGCCCATCGGGGCCCTCGTGGATTCGCTCACTGAAGTGGACGGGATCGCAAGCGGCCGAGAGTTCTTCGGTATCGGCGAGGGCGAGGTCGTGAGATGTAACGCTGCCGATCGCACCCTCGGCCAGCAAGCACTTGATGATCCTGCGGGCCGCGATCCGCCGCTCCGCCGTGTTGGTGCCCTGGAGGACGTCGTCGAGCAGGTAGAGCAGCGTGCCGTCGCCAGCGCGGCGCACGCGGCGCGCCGCCTCGACGACGCCTTTGAGTCGCTTGAGCTCGGCCATGAAGTGGGAGAGCCCCTGCTGCAGCGAGTCGTGTACCCTCATGCTGGTCTCGAGGACGAGCGGCGGCAGACGCATCGCTGAGGCGCAAACGGGGGCGCCGGCTCTCGCCAGCACGATATTCGTCCCGATCGCCCGCAAGAGCGTGCTCTTTCCCGACATGTTGGAGCCGGTGACGAACAGGAAGGTGCCGGGCGGCCCGAGCTTGACGTCGTTGGCGACGCGCTCGCCGTCGGGAAGTAGCGGGTGGCCCAACCCGGCCGCCTCGAGCGTCGGAGTCGGGAGCTCGGCTATCTCCGGGAACGTCCAATCGGGGTTGTCATAGCACAGACCCGCCAACGCGGCCAACGCGTCGAACTCGGCCAGCGCCTCGAGCCAGCGGCGCGCCTGACGGCCGGCGGTCAGTTGCCAGCCTTCCAGGCGCCAGAGCACATGGAAGTCCCAGAGAGAAAACGCCTGGATCGGCATGTAGCTCATCGAGTATCGCAGCTCGGCCAGCGCGATGAGGCTGTGCAGCTTCTTCATCTGGCGATGCGCGTCGGCCTTCTCTCGAGCCAATCGCGATTGGATGCGGCGGAGCGAGGGAGATTCGAAAGTCGAGTCGGTGAGTAAGGCGAGCAGGCGGGCGTAATTTTGGAACGCATTCTCGCGGGCGAAGGCGCGGTCGAAGATGCGATGGACGCCGGTGCCGGCCGTGAATGTGAAGGCGAGGTTGAAGATCAAGGCCGCGATCCAGGCTCGAAACGGGACGATCCCCGCCACGTTGAGGATGATGAGCGCGGTCGGTGCCAGCGCGAGCAGTCGCGCCGCCCAGACGAGATGACGCCTGGGGCGGAGCCACGGATCACCCTCCGCCCAGGCCAGGAAGCCCTCCAGCGCGGCGACGACACCGGCGCTCGGCATCATTCGCCCCGTAGCGGTGATCTCCTCTCGCAG
The DNA here is from genome assembly GCA_050053635.1 of Gemmatimonadales bacterium. GTDB lineage: Bacteria > Gemmatimonadota > Gemmatimonadetes > Palauibacterales > KS3-K002. The sequence continues at coordinate 4,142 of JASFTI010000239.1, read as the reverse complement.
GTCGATCAGCGGCGCGAGCTCGGCCACCGCCGCCTGGCGCTCGACGATCGCCTCGCGCCCGGCCGGCTCGAGGAGCCAGCGCCTCAAGAGATCGCGGCCCAGCGGCGTGGCCACGGTCCCCAGCAGACTGAACAGGGAAGCGTGGCCGAAGAGGTCCAGATCGCCGGCGAACGGATGGTCGGGATCGGCGCGAATTTCGTTCGAATCCGGGAGCCCTTTCCAGTCGCGAGCCAGCCGGCTGCGTCCCTCGTCGTTGATTTTGACGAGTTCATCGTACCGGCTGATACGACGCTTGAGTCCGTTGTCGTGGATGACCAGCACGACGAACCCGACGAGGAAGACCAAGGCGATGCCAATAAGGGCCGGCGGTGTGTCGCGACCGAAGGGGACCAGGGCGAGTGGCAGGGCGATGCCGAGGAAGGCGACCAGGCGGGCATGCGCCGCGCGACGCGAGCGGCGTGCGCACTCGTCGCCGGCCCGGGCGAAGCGCTCGCTTCGCTCCCGGTAGATCCGGGCGACTCGTCCACTCTCCTTGGGGCTCTGCAAGTGTCTCTTTAGCTGGTGAAGGGTGTGACGTTGCACTGCACGTTAGGCCCGTGCGTCCCCGGGCACCAGGGTTGCGCTGGCGACCCGAGCGGTCCAGCATGGAGTGGCGGAACGAGGGTATCGACCGAGAGACGGAGAGAGCCGTATGAAGGGCGCAGAAGGGGGCGGGGGCGGGCGCGAGCCCGGCGGACCAGGCCGAACCGTGAAGGAGCGGTTCGCCAACCGGATCGAGATGGTGTTACCGGCTCGGCAGAACAAGAAGCTGGGACGCCTGGTCGAGCAGGTGAACGCCGACGACGAGCTGTACGCGCTGTGGGTCGCCGAGAACGTGACCGCCATCGACCGGCTGAATATGACCGATCACGGGCCGGTGCACGTGAAGATCGTGACGAACCTGGCGGTCCGTATGCTGCGCCTGCTGATGGACCACGGAGTGGAGCCGTCGGTGGTAAAGGACTACGGCATGTCCCGTGAAGATGCCGAGGTGGTCGTAGCGCTGGCGGCGCTGTTCCACGATGTGGGCATGTCGATCCAGCGGTCGGACCACGAGAGCTTCTCGCTGTTCGTCGCCCAGTCGAAGCTCAAGACGATGCTCGAGGCTCTCTACCCCGTGGCGGAAGCGACGATCCTGCGTTCGGAGGTGCTCCACGCGATCATCGCGCATCGCTCCGGCGGTAAACCGCTGACGCTGGAGGCGGGGATCGTCCGCATCGCCGATGCGCTGGACATCGCAAAAGGGCGCTCGCGCATCCCGTTCGAGGCGGGTGGGATGAGCATCCATTCGGTGTCAGCCGCGGCGATCGAGGCGGTCCGCCTGGAGCCGGGTGAGAAGAAGGCGGTCCGTGTGGTCATCGAGATGTCGAACTCGGCCGGCGTCTTCCAACTCGATGAACTCTTCCGCAAGAAACTGGCGGGTAGCGGGCTCGAGCCGCACGTAGAGCTCGAGGCGCAGGTCGTCGGGGAAGAGAAGAAGCTGATCGAGCGCTACGCCTTGTAGCTTGTGAGGGTAGGGCGGCGAGGATCACACCCGTCGCAGTCGTTTGATCTCTTCCAGTATCTCTATGTCCGCCGCATCCTGGAGACGGCCGGTTCGCTTCGACGCGATCAGGTGGTCGATGGAAGCCACCGGGATCTCCACACCGCCGATCTCGAACAGGGCGGCAGCGGGCGCGGCCTCGTCGTAGCAAACCGTCCACGCTACGGTTAGGATGTCCACCCTCGGCATGTCGCCCAGCACCGTCACGGGCTTCGCCGCTACTTCTTCCGCCAGCCATTCGCCGGCCAGCCCGAGGCCCAGCTCGGCCAGCGCCGCCAGGACGCGCCGGGCGTTCTCTACCGTGGGCTTTATCAGAATGTCGATGTCGCGGGTCGCTCGGGCGCTGCCCCATAGCTGGAGGGCCGAGGCGCCGAAGACCACGTAGGCGGCGCCCTGGCGGTTGAGCGCCGCGCAGACTCTGGCGAGCCGGGTCTCGGGTCCCGTCATGGCGGCGCGATGTCGTCCCAGCGCTGCCAGGCCAGGTAGTCCTCGTAAGTCTCGAAGACGAGCAGACGTTGCCGGGCCGACTCGCGCCGGCCGAGCTCGGTCTGGCGCGTGGTATCCTCGGCCTCTCTGACGCGTACCTCGGGCGTCAGTTGGAGGTCCGCCTCCAGCTGGGCGAGCCGGTATTCGTCGGGTCCGAGTCCGTAGACCGGGCCGCGCGCCACCTCGCGAACAGCGGGCTCGGTTTCGCCCGGATCGGCCCCGCACTCCAGGTAACGGCGTACCGCTTCGGCGATGACCCAGCTGCGGGAGCGATCGAGCTCACGGGCCAGTCGGTCGGCCTCGTCCACGAGGTCTGGTGGGATAGTGACCGAGATTCGCGCGAGTGTCATTCTGAGCCTCATACGTAGTATTACTAAATATGATAGTCTAGGTCCCGCAGGCCTCGCCGTCAATGGCGTGGCGCTGCAGCGGGGATTGTCGCTTAGGGCCGGGACGGTAGATTGGCCGACGTGACGCACTCCAGGCGCGAATGGCCCTCTTTCGACGCAGCCAGCGATTAGCAAAAGGTGGTGGCGATGCGTAGCTCGGCGGTTCTGTTAGGCCTGCTTCTCGCCCTTGTCTCTCCGCTCAGGTCTCAGGACCTGGTCATCACGAAATGGTTGATCCGTGGCCCGATACCCTCGGGCCGGGGCGAAGCGCGCCTGCTGACGGATCAGCTGGGCGGCGAAGCGTCGTCTATGCCGACCCTGGGCGACGCGGGCTGGGCCGAGGCGGAGACCGACCCGTTCGGCCGGCTCAACCTGAACGATGTCTTCGCCGGTCAGGCGACCGAGTGGAGCGCGGCCTACGGTCACGTCTACGTGTTTTCGCCGGAGGATCGCACGCTGCTGCTGGTGGCGGACAGCGACGACGACCTGGTGATCCACGTGAACGGCCAGCGGGTCTGGGTGAACGAGGTGGCGCGCGGATTGGGCACGGGCAGCGATTCGGTGACGGTGCGACTGGCTGAAGGCTGGAACAGCCTCTTGCTAAAGCCGCTCAACCGAGGCGGCGGCTTCGGCTTGCTGGCGCGCCTTTCGCCGGGCGCCGGGCTCGAGCTGTCCACGGTGAAGCCACCGGGCCTGGTCGCCCACAACCACCCGCGGGCGACGGTAACGGTAGGGCCGGTCTTCCTGCGGGGCGGTCTGAGCTGGCAGGGCGGCGAGCTGGCGGCGGCCGCGCGTCTGCCGATCGCCGCCTGGGGCGCGGAGCCCTTCGCCGATGTGAATCTCGAGCTAGAGCAGGGAGGTCTGACGCTGCAGCGCGGCGGATTTGCCGAGGTGGCTCCGGGTGAGCCGGCGGAGATCGAGGTGACGTTGGGGTTCGACGCGCTGCGGCTGGCTGCCATCGGCGAGGCGCCCTTCGCGGCGGCGACCCGTTGGAGCGGCGGGTCGGAGCGCGCCGAAGTGTACGTGAACGCGAACCAGCTACTGCGTCTGGCCGGCGGCCGCATCGCCATCGCTGGGTTGGTCGTCGATTCGGCGGCCGGCGCGCCGGCGCTTCTCAGCGCCGAGCTCGTCGTCCCGGGCGCGTTCGACGGCCTGAGCGTCGATTTGGCGGCACGCGGGCTCGGACCGAACGCGGGTTACCGGGTGAACGGCCGGGACGTTGAGTGGCGCGCCGGGGACGTGGAGCTGTGCGCGCCGTGCAGTGCCGGCGATGCGGTGCGCATCGCGATCGTGCCGGAGCCCGGACGGCCGCTTTGGATGATGCCGGTCGTGCGAGTGCGGGAGATCGGTTACGCCGAATACGCCGACGGCTACGAGTATGCGAAGACCCTGGCCGGCCGTGCGCCCGAGATCGAGCCACCCGACGCGGTCGAGTGGCTTCGTGCCCGGGGCGCGCCGAGCGCCGGAGCCTACCGTGATCTGCTGCGGCGTTATCACGAGGCGTATGCGCCGCTGGCCTCGGAGATCCGGCGCGATACGCTGCACCTCATCGGCAACTCGCACATCGATGCGGCATGGCTGTGGCCGTGGAGCGAGACGCGCGATGTGATCCGCGACACGTGGCGCACCTCGCTCAAGCTCGCCGAGATCTTCCCCGGCTACATCTTCAGCGGCAGCGGGGCGGC
>JASFTI010000238.1:0-5808 GCA_050053635.1 Gemmatimonadales bacterium | reverse complement strand
CAGCTGCATGACCCATCTGAATGGGTTGCTCCAACGTGAAGGTCACACCTGCCGGGCCGTACACATCGCCGAGTTGTTGAACCGGAGACCCGAGAACGATGGCGGTTGACCCAGGCGCGCCGTACGCGACCCGCGTCCGCCAGGCGCTCGCCGATGACGGCCTGCGCTCCGCTCTCGACCGCGCCACCGGGCATCTCAGAGAGCGGCGCGACAGGGCCATGACCGAAATCGACGCGCGACGCCTACGCGACGAGGCCGGCGCCGTTCGCCGCTACGCCATCCAGCGCCTGCCCGACCTGCTCGAGCAACTCGAGGGCAACCTCATCGGCAACGGCTGCCAAGTCCACTGGGCCCGCGACGCCGCCGAAGCGCTCGGTGTCATACTCGAGATCGCCCGCGAGCATCAGGTCGGAGACGTCGTCAAGTCGAAGTCGATGGTCACCGAGGAGATCGGTCTGAACGACGCGCTCGAGCGCTCCGCTATCAACGTCGTCGAGACCGATCTCGGCGAATTCATCGTCCAGATCGCCGGCGAACCGCCCAGTCATATATTAGCCCCCGTCATCCACAAACGCGTCGAAGATATCGCCGAGATATTTCACACGAGACTCGATATACCGCATACCACGGACCCGGCCGAGCTGTGCGCTGCGGCTCGCCGCGAGCTGCGCAACGAGTTCCTCGTCGCCGACATGGGCATCAGCGGCTGTAACTTCGCCATCGCCGAGACCGGTACGATCTGCGTCGTCACCAACGAAGGGAACGGTCGCATGGTGACGAGCCTGCCCCGTGTCTACGTCGCGATCGCCGGGATCGAGAAGGTCGTGCGCAGCGCCGAAGATGCCGTTCTGCTGTGGCAGGCCGCCTCACGCAACGCGACCGGCCAGGACGTATCCGTATACTTCTCACTGAACAGCGGGCCACGCCGCCGCGGCGACACCGATGGCCCGGAAGAGATGCACGTCATCCTCCTCGATAACGGGCGCTCCCGAATTCTCGAGCGCGGCTACGGCGACGCGACCCTCTGTATACGCTGCGGCGCCTGCATCGACGTCTGTCCCGTGTACCGTGAGATCGGCGGCCACGCCTACGGGCGCACGCCCTACAGCGGCCCGATCGGCGCGGTCCTGACTCCGCTACTCGATTACGACATCGGTGCCACACGCGACCTCCCATTCGCCAGTTCGCTCTGCGGCGCCTGCCGCGACGTATGTCCCGTGAAGATCGATCTGCCTCGACTGCTCCTCGACTTGCGAGGTGTCGTGGTCGAGCGCGGCGCCTCACCCCTCGCCGAGCGGGCCGCGCTACGGGCTTACTCCACGGTCATGCGACGGCCCACACCGTATCGCGCCCTGGCGCGCCTGGCGCGCTGGCTGGGCCCCCTCACCGGCCTGTTGCCCCCGCTCAGCACTTGGAAGCGGAGCCGCAGCCTGCCGCGCTTCGCCGCGAAGCGCTTCGGGGCACTCTGGAGCGAGCGGTCCCGCGACGACGAGGGGGCGACCGAATGATCTACGATTCGACCGAAGCCCGCGGCGCGATATTCGCCCGCCTGCGCCGCGCCCTCGCGCGCCCCACGTCGATCTTTCGCGACGGATCCGACCTCTCAGCGCCGCCCGACACCCCGATCGCCGTGACGCAGGCCGACGGTGACCGACGGTCTCTAGCCGAGGCTTTCGGTGCCAAGCTGGAGGCGATTTCTGGCAGCTACGATATCTTGGAAGACACGGCCGCGGCCTTCCAACGTCTCGCTCAGCTCGTCAAGGAGTGGAGCGCCGAGGACGGCACCGAGACCGACGCTCCGCCGGCGATCGAGGTGCTGAGTTGGGCCCCGCGGGCACTGCCCATCGAGAACCTTCGGGGCCTGTTGGAAGAATCGGGCATCGCGCTCTTCGTGCCCGAGGACCTGTACGACGAGAGCACCCGTGTCCGGGCGGCCCGGGCGACTATCGGGTTGACGGGCGCCGACGCTGCCTTCGCCAGCACGGGATCGATCGTCGTTGCCTCGGGACGCGGGAAGAGCAGAGCGGCGAGCCTCTTGCCGCTCCGCCATCTCGCCCTCGTGCCGATGAGCCGCATCCACCCCACGTTCGAGGCCTGGCTCCACGCACTTCGCCGCGATCAGGTCCTCGGTTCCTACCTCAGGGTCAGCGGCCAGATAGTCTTCATCACCGGGCCCAGCAAATCGGCGGACATCGAGCTCAACCTCACACTGGGCGTACACGGGCCGCGAGAGTTCCATGCATTGATCTTCGACGACACCTTGTGAGCGTACCCGAATGAGCTCGAGCGTTCTCGCGCTGGTCGCCGTCGCGCCGATACTGCTGGCGGGCGTGCTGCTCGTCGGCTTTCGTGTACCGGCCAAATACGCGATGCCCGCCGTCTTCTGCGCCGCCGCCGCACTCGCCGCCGCGGTATGGCGCGTCGACGCGCGCCACATAGTCGCCTCGACGATTCAGGGCCTTTTCATCACGTTCGACATACTGCTGATCATCTTCGGCGCGATCCTGCTGCTCAAGACGCTCGAACATTCCGGCGGTGTCTCGGCGATTCGCCGCAGCTTCCACGGCATCAGCGACGACCGGCGCGTCCAGATTGTGATCGTCGCCTGGCTGTTCGGCTCCTTTATAGAAGGCGCCGCCGGCTTCGGCACACCCGCCGCCGTCGCCGCCCCGCTGATGGTGGCCCTCGGGTTCCCCGCGGGCGCTGCGGTGATGATCGGCATGATGATCCAGAGCACGGCAGTTACTTTCGGCGCCGTCGGCACGCCGATCCTCATCGGCGTCAGCGAAGGGCTGTCCAGCCCCGAGCTCACTGCGCGACTCGCCGCCGCCGGCCTCTCGTTCGCCGAATACCGGCAGACCATCACAGTTTACGCCGTCTGCCTGCACGGCATCACCGGGACGCTGATGCCGACGCTCATGGTGATGATGACGACCCGCTTCTTCGGGGCGAACCGGTCGTGGACCGAGGGCTTGTCGATACTGCCATTCGCGATCTTCGGTGGGCTGGCGTTCACCGTGCCCTATACCCTCACCGGGATCCTTCTCGGTCCCGAGTTCCCTTCGCTGATCGGGGCCGCCGTCGGCCTCATGCTGGTTACCTTCGCCGCCCGCCGCCGCTTCCTCGTGCCCAGCGACACCTGGGACTTCGCGGCCCCTGACCGTTGGCCCGCTAGCTGGCTGGGAATCGAGCCGACGGAAGTGCGGGCCGAAGACGATGTGCGACGGGTCCCCATCGCGCTGGCCTGGGCACCTTACGCGCTGCTCGCCGTCCTGCTGGTAATCACGCGCCTGCCGCGCCTGCCCGTCGGCGGCCTCCTGCGCTCGGTGAGGATCGCCTGGGTGGCCATCCTCGGGACCGAGGTCACAGGATCGACGACCCCGCTATACCTGCCTGCCACTATGCTGCTGGCCGCCGTGGCCGCCACCTGGCTGCTACACCGCATGAACGGCCGCCAGATCGCCGGCGCCCTCCGCGAGTCGAGCCGCGTCTTACTCGGCGCCGGGTTCGTGCTCCTCTTCACCGTGCCCATGGTGCGCATCTACATCAACTCCGGCCTCAACAACTACGTGTTCGACGGCGGCGGACTCCTGCCGTCCATGCCGATCGTCATGGCAGCCTGGGTCGCCGAAAACGTCGGTGGCGTCTGGCCCTTCTTCGCCCCAGCGGTCGGAGCGCTCGGCGCCTTCATCGCCGGAAGCAACACAGTCAGTAACCTGATGTTCAGCCTCTTCCAGCACGGCGTCGCCACACAGCTCGCCATTAGCGGAGCGCTGGTCGTGGCGCTGCAGGCCGTGGGCGCGGCGGCCGGTAACATGATCGCCATCCACAACGTCGTCGCCGCATCCGCCACCGTCGGACTCCTGGGACAAGAGGGCAGCACGTTGCGCAAGACTATCCTGCCCACGCTTTACTATTTGATGGTCGTCGGTACGCTCGGGCTGGTTTCCATCTACGGGCTCAAGATGCAGGACCCGCTGAATAGGGAACACGGGGAAGTTGTTTGGGAATTCTCGAATCGCCAGTTCACCCGTTCCCCAGTTTCCTACTCGTGCAACGACTGACCTCAACCTTAATTTGTTGTCATGAAGGCGATGATCCTCAAGCAGCTATGCAGCTTGGAAGAGAACTCGGCTCCGCTGGAGTCGGCCACGCTGCCTGACCCTAGCCCGGGACCCGGCGAGCTCCTGGTCAGAGTCCTGGCCTGCGGCGTCTGTCACACCGAACTCGACGAGATCGAGGGCCGCACACCGCCGCCGGACCTGCCCGTCATCCCCGGCCACCAGGTCGTCGGCGTCGTCGAGCAGAGCGGCGGCGCCACACGCTTCGCCACCGGGGATCGAGTCGGCGTTGCCTGGATCTACTCGGCCTGCGGCAGCTGCAAGTTCTGCCGGACGGGGGCCGAGAACCTCTGTCCCCAGTTCAAGGCCACCGGTCGGGACGTCCACGGCGGCTACGCCCAGTACATGACCGTCCCCGCAGAGTTCGCACACCGCATACCCAACACCTTCAGCGACTCGCAGGCCGCTCCCCTGCTCTGCGCCGGCGCTATCGGCTACCGCTCCTTGAGACTCACCGGCCTCGAGGACGGCGAGCGACTCGGGCTCACCGGGTTCGGGGCCTCGGCCCACATCGTGCTCAAGATGGCCAGGTACCGGTACCCCAGCTCTGAGATCTTCGTCTTCGCCAGAAGCGAGAACGAGCGCGAGTTCGCTCTCGAGCTCGGCGCCGTCTGGGCCGGCGACACCACCGACGAGTCGCCGCAGAAGCTAGACTCGATCATCGACACCACACCGGTCTGGAAGCCGATGGTCGAAGCGCTCAGGAACCTGGCGCCCGGCGGCAGGCTCGTGATCAACGCGATCCGCAAAGAGGATATCGACAAGGACTATCTGCTGGGCCTCGACTACCCTAGCCACCTCTGGATGGAAAAGGAGATCAAGAGCGTGGCCAACGTCGCCAGACGCGACGTCGCCGAGTTCCTCGAGCTGGCCGCCGAGATGCAACTCCTACCCGAGGTACAGCAGTACGCCCTCGAAGATGCGAATCAGGCACTCGTCGAACTCAAGATGCGGAAGATCAGAGGCGCCAAGGTGCTCGCCATCGATTGACCACCATGGATACGATTCCACTCACCCCTATAGACCACATCTTCACCGGCGTCGGCTCCTACCCTATCGAGTTCGTCTTCGCCTACCGAGATACGATCGACCCCGACCGCCTGCTGGCCAGCCTGCACGAGGCCCTTAGACATTTCGCGGCAGCCGGCAGCAGACTGGTCGAAACCTCCGAGAGTACCTACGCGCTGCAACGATCCGACCGGGGTGTCCACTTCCAGGTCACCGAATCGCCGCAGAGCTTCGCTGACCCGGACGCCCGCTACGGTTTCCTCGACCCGGCCGACAGCATCCCCGGCGAGCCGCTCACCCGGATCAAGCTCTGCCAAACGCCCGAAGGCTCCGTGCTCGGCGTGAGCATGTCGCACGCCGTTGGCGACGGCTTCAGCTATTTCTACTTCCTCTCTTCCTGGGCGCGACTCTTTCACGCGGGCGACGTCATCGCGCCGTCGGACCGGCGCGAGCTGCTCATCCCCGAATCGCCGACCCATACAGGCCAGATCACCGCGGCCGACGTGCTCTCCGAATCCGGCATCTTCTGGGACGAGCGACGGCGAGCCATTGCCCGCCATCGCATACACTGGGACAGGTTCCACCTATCACGAGCCGAGCAAAGCCAGCTACTGGCGGAGGCGCAACCGGACGCCGGCGCCCGGCTCTCCTTCAACGATGTGATCTCGGCCCACCTCTG
>JASFTI010000237.1:0-5827 GCA_050053635.1 Gemmatimonadales bacterium | reverse complement strand
CGTAGATGAAGGCCGCGACGAAGAAGAACACATAGCAGAAGCCGTGCAGTGCCAGCGACGCGATCACCAGCCACGCCGGGGTACCTATGGCGAAGATGACGTAGCGGACCGGCCAGGCGATCACGCCAATGGCCAGCGTTCTCCGCATCCCGTATCTCTTGAGAAAGTACGAGAGCAGGAACGCCATCACGAATATCTCGGCCACCTGCGCGATCGTCATCACCAGCGGCGTATTCGCCGTCGCCACACCTATCTGCTCCGATTCGAGGAAGGGAGCGGTCAGGATGTAGTAGAATTCGAGTTCCGTCGCCACGACGAAGGTGATCCCGACGAAGATCGCAAAGTCCTTCGCCTTCAACATCTTCATCGACTCGAGAAACGCCCACGGCTTCACACCTTCCTTCTGCGGTGGCGTGTGTGGCAAAGTCAGCGACTGGACCGCCATGACGATCGAAAAGAGCCCCGCCAGGAACAGCATGTCGCCCTGCAAGTTGGGAATCGCATCGCCGCCCGCCGCCTGGCGCCAGCCGGTGAGCAGCCAACCCGCCGCGATCCAGCCCAGCGTACCGCCAACCCGTATCGGCCCGAACTCCCGCTCCGAGTCGCTCAGGTTGATCATCGCGATCGAGTTCGTCAGCGCCAGCGTCGGTGCGTAGATCAAACAATAGACGAGCATCAGCACCGTCATCACAGTGTAGTCCGTCGTGCGCGACACAACGAGCAGCACGAGACCGCCGGTGAACGCCAGGAACGCGATCACCTTCTCGGATGAGAAGTACCGGTCGGCGACCTGACCGCCGATGAACGGTGAGATGATCGTCGCCAGTGGCAGCAGCGCGTAGATGACGCCGGCCTGGAAACCGCTGAAGCCGAGATCGTTGATCAAGTACACCGAGAGCACCGGGGCCCAGGCGCCCCAGATGGCGTACTGGAGAAACATCATGATGCCCAAGCGGAGTTTGGCGCTCACCGTTCGCTCCTTCGTGTTGTGACAGATCGCTGGCTCGGCGCGGGGTAGTCGGTGATCGGTGACCGGTGATCAGTACTTGTTAACCGGCAGCCAGTAGCCAGCAACCAGCAACTAGCGGACGACGAGTCTCGAGCTTCGACCGGACGCTAGCACCAATCACTGACTACTGACTACCGACTACCGTCCGGGGGCATCAGACGATCCTCCGGCGGACCGGGTCCCACTCGACCTTGCGGCCCAGTTGGTAGGCGCGGGTCGCCATATGGCAGGTCATCGCCTCTTCGAACCCGCGCTCGATGTTGCAGCTGGTGTCACCGCCGTTGCGGATGACGTCCAGCCACTCCTTGATGTGCAGGTGATAGGCGCTCACTCGCTTGCCACCGCGGTACGTGTAGAGCAACCCCCGGCTGGCGAAGTACTCCTCGGTCGCCGACGTCACCGCGTCGATACCCTTGAAACCGGGCCGGTAGGTGAACAGCGGCAACGAGGGGTCGATAATGTCATCTTCGATCTTCTGCTCGAACCGCGTCGATCCTCGCTCTGCCGTCACCGTCAACCCACTGCCCACCTCCATCGTCGCGTCGTGGCCCATGAACATCTTGCCACGCCTCTTACCGTTGGCCAGCGTGGCGCTGTACATGAAGGTCAGATCGCGGTCCGGATACTCGTATACGGCCTGGAAGATGTCCGGCACGTCGCGGCCGTCCTTGAAAAAGTAGACGCCGCCCGACGCCACGGCGCTCTGCGGAATCCCCAGATCGAGTATCTGGTTCACCGCGTCGTATTCGTGGGACAACAGGTCGCCCGACAGGCCGGTCCCGTAGTCGAACCAGCAGCGCCAGCGGAAGAAGCGCTCCAAGCTGAACGGGACCTTGTTGGGTGCCGGCTCCTGGAACTGTGCCCAATCGATGGTCTCCGGGCTGCCCTCCTCGTGGATCTCGTACTGCCAGGCGCCGGTCGGGCTGTTCCGGTTGGTCGTCGTCTCGATCAGGCAGACGGGCCCGAGTATGTCCTGCGCGATGATCTCCCGGGCCTTCATGTGGCTCTCGACCTGGCGGTTCTGATGGCCCAACTGGAAGACGATGCTCGAGTTCCTCAGCGCATCGTACATGGCGTGCGCTTCGGCCTCGGTCCGCGTCATGCACTTCTCGCAGTAGACGTGCTTACCCGCGGCGGCGGCATCGATCGTCATTCGCGAATGCCAATGGTCCGGCGTGGCGATGATCACGGCATCGACGTCGGGGCTTTCGAGCATGTCCGTGTAACGGAGGAACCGTGTGGCCTCTGGCATCGCGCGGCCGCCACCGGGACGCACATCGACCTTCGACGCCGCGAGCCCGCGCTCGGCCCGAACGTCGAAAACGTCGCAGACGCCGGTGATCGAGATATTCAGATCGTCCTGATCGACGTAGCTCTTGTACCAATCGTTGCGCGGCTCCTCTTCCATCTCCTGATGCCGATCCGCGATCCACTCGGGATGCGCGAAGCCGGCGTTTCGCACCAACGATTCGCCTTCCCCGCCGAAGCCGATGATCCCCACGCGCACGTGCTCGCCCGGGCTTCTCGAGATCGCCTCCGGGATATAGGCCGGTGCCCCTTCGCTCACCCCCAGCTCCGCGAGGATCTCCGATCTCCTGAAATCATCTCCGGCCTTCTTCTTGAAGAAGCTGTAGAAGAACACACCGAAGATGGGGATCGATGCCAGCGCTTTGATGACGTCCCGACGCCCGATCCCTTTACCTGTCGTCTCCGTCGCCTCGGGCGCTTGCCCGGCCTGACCGGCGACGTCGTTTACGCCCTCGTCGCTCATTATACTCCCTCCGCAGCAGTGAGCACCTCGCGAGATTCGCCCCCGGCGACACGCTTCCAGAAGATCAGCCTATCAAGCCCGAAGATCGTACTGGTCGGGAAGACCAGCAGTACGAACAGCGCCGCCAGCTCGATTAGCACCTTGTTGACGACCAGGTAGGCCCCTTCAGCGGGCATCGCGTAGACATACCCGACGAACGGCGGGGCCGCCATATAGTAAAGGAAGAGCAGGACCATCCCGGCGATCGTCGCAGCCCGCGTCAAGCACCCGAGCATCAGGGCCACACCGATCGCGATCAGCCCCCAGACATTCAGAAAGTCGACCACGCCGAGCGTGCCCGGACTGGCCGCCAGCGAAATGAACAGGTCGGAAAACCACCACTTCGATTCCGACAGATAACCGGCCGACGTCCAATACGGGTTGAGCAATTTGGCGAGACCTTCATAGAACAAGTGCCAACCGATGAGCATCCTGAGGGCGACCAGGGCTGTCAGCTGGACGTTGCTGTAACCCGGCGAACGAGCGGCTGCGGCAGAACTTCCGCCTTGCGTCATGACAATGCCTCGTGTCCGTTGAGGTGACGTGCGCTCCTCCAACCGCTGGACCGGCGCTGGCGTCCATCCCTGTCGATGATTAGGCACTCGCAGCGCGGAAGAGATTCCACCAACCCCACCGCCTCGTGCGGGTCCATGACGAAGACGCTGGTCGCCAACGCATCCGCCGCCATGGTCGACGGCGCGATGATCGACACACTCGTGTTCAGGTCGGGTGACCTTCCCGTTCTCGAGCTGACCAGATGGTGGAAGAGTCGCTCACGATCGAAATAGATCTCGTAGCTACCCGAGGTCGCCACACATGCATCGCGTAGGTCGACGACATCGGGAAAGTTCCCACGCTTCGCTGGATCCTGGACTGCCACCGTCCACGGCTGCCTCTTCTCTTTCGTGCCAGCCGCCCGGATGTCACCGCCCGCATCGATCAGGTAGTCCTTTACCCGGTGCCTCGAGAGCACAGCGGCCATCCGATCGACGATGTAGCCCTTGGCGATGCCGTCCAGGGTGATCCCCATCCCTTGCTTCCTGAAACCGATCGTCCCGCCCGCCAGCTCGATATCCCGCGAGCCGACCAGCTCCAGCGCCTCGGCTAGTTCGTGCCGGCTCGGCTCGGCTGGCGACGACCCGCCCAGCTCCCTCTGGAAGAGATCGATCAGCGGCTTCACGGAGATGTCGAACGCGCCGGCGCAGATCTCGTGGTAACGCAGCGAGTGCTCGATGACCGTCGCGACCTCGGACGGTGCGCCCCGCAGCCGGCCCTGCTGGTTGAGGTACGTGACGGCGGAGGCGCCATCGAAGCGGTTGAGAAGCTTGACCAGCCGATCCATCTCCCGGAAGGCGCGCCCGATCGCTTCCTGCGCCCGGTCGCGGGAGCGCGCCAGGGCCGAGATGGAAACATACGTACCCATGGCCGGACGGCCCCCCGTCACCTTGTGGGTCCGGCGATCGACGCGAACCGCGTCGCTAGCTACGGCATTATTCTCGACGCGCTCCAGACCCAATTCGGCAAGGGCAGACAGCTTCCGGGCGATTCGGGCGGCTTCTTCCATGGAGCCTGGATTTTGGGCTGTTGCGAGGACGAGGGGGGAATATAGGGCGGGCCTGGCGCTGCTGGCTAGCGGGGGCCCAAGGCCAAGCTCTTAAGGGTGGGATGGCTGCGGTGAGCGGTGGCCAGTGTGCCGGTGACCGTTGAACCAATCCCCAGTTACCGGCTACGGGCACCGGTTACTGGCTACTGGTCGAAGTACTCCTCCGCCAGCACAGCCCGGACCCGCTCGAGCAACTGTTTCGTCGCCCGCACCCCCTCCGGCTCGCTCAGCGAGCTGCCCTCGTACTCGATGCCTACGTATCCCCGGTACCCGGACTCGAGCACGATTCGCATCATGCGCAGGTAGTCGGTGTGGATCTCGTTCAACTTATCGTCGAAGTCGTGGGACTTGGCGCTCACGGCCTTGGCGAACGGCATCAGCTCGGCGACGCCCTGATAGCGATCGTACCACACACCCTCCGCGATCCGGAAATTGCCGAAATCAGGCAGCGTGCCGCAGCGTGGATGATCGACCGCTCTCATGACGCTGGACAGCCAGGCGCCGTCCGACGAGATGCCGCCGTGGTTCTCGACGATCACATTTATTTCACGCTGGGCCGCGAACTCGGTCAGGCGCCGCAATCCGTCCACGGCGAACCCGCGCTGCACGTCGGGGGCGCCCTCAGATCTCGCGTTTACACGAATCGAGTGACAGCCGAGGTACTTCGCCGCCTCGACCCACCTGTAGTGATTTTCGACCGCGGTCGTCCGCGCCGCATCATCCGGGTCACCCAGCGCGCCTTCGCCGTCGCACATGATGAGGAGGTTTCTGACCCCGTGATCATCAGCCCGTGCCTTCAGTTCACCGAGGTAGGCCGAATCCTCCGCCTTGTCCTTGAAGAACGAGTTTACGTACTCGACCGCGTCGAGCCCGTAGTCCACCCGAGTCACTACCGGGAAATCGAGATTGTCCAGCTCGCCGTCGTAGAGGAGGCGATGCAGCGACCATTCCGCCAGCGAGATTTTGAAGAGCGGCTCCTTCCTCCCTCGGCTCACAATCCGGCCGAGGGACAACGGGCTCGCGAGCACTACGGCCGACAACGACGCGCCGACGCCCGTGAGAAACCTGCGGCGGTCGATCATCTGGGCGCCCGGTAATACGGGTCCCTGCCCATCGAATGATCGGTCACGTCGATCACATCGGTTACCTCGGGGATCAGTTCCTTTATCAAGCGCTCGATACCCTGCTTCAGCGTAACCGTGGCCATGCCGCAGCCCTGGCAACCGCCGGCGAGCTGCACGAACACCACGTTGTCCCGCACATCGACCAGCGTAACGCGACCACCGTGGGATGCTACCGCCGGATTGATCTGCCCGTCGATCACTTGCGCCACACGCTGAGCCAGCTCTCCCGTCGGCGCCTCGGATCCGATCGGCTTGACGTTCGGGTTCAAGACGTTGAAGCC
>JASFTI010000236.1:0-5847 GCA_050053635.1 Gemmatimonadales bacterium | reverse complement strand
CGGCCTCGACCTGCAGGCGTCGCGACGAACGCCCCCGCTTCTCCTCGATCTCCAGCTCGCCGCCCGGCGATAGGGCGACGATCTCGGTCTCGTCGGCGCTGAAGGTGATCTTACCCGACAGGTCGACCTCGAGCTCGCAATCGTCGACCTCCATCTTGACTCGCATGTTGTCGTCGTCCATCTGGATCGACGTGGACGACGAGCCACTTCGCGCGTCCCAATCGCAGAGCGCCGTGCCTAGCGGGGTCACCGCGCCGATCGGCTCCCGCAAGCCACGCTCGACCGTACGAGCCGTCCGAGCGACGCGATCCCTGACGGGGGCCTCTGCCCTGGCCGCGGCCACGGGCCGCTCGATGATATCGGCTAGAGGCATGAGGCTCCGACCCACCGCGACGCGGGCGCGGTCCGGCCTCACGCTGGCCCCGCGGTCCTCGGCGGCCCGACTGGGAGACGCCGCGGCGACCGTGAGCGCGACCAGCGCGGCACACAGCGTCGCCGAGATCACGAACCCCGGCGTCGGCGAGCGGCGAGCGCGCCTCGAGTCCAGCACGGCCCGCAGCCGAGCGCTCAGCTGCGAGGCGCGCGCCATCGCCACGCTCGCCAGGAACGGGCGCGCCTTTAGAAACAGGGCCATTTCCAAAAGCTGTGCGGCGTAGTCCGAGGCCCGCGATCCGGCCCGCAGAACCTCATCGTCGCAGGCCAGCTCGCGCTCGATGCGCAGCCGCCGCGCCGCCAGCCAGACCAGCGGATTGAACCAGTGGATCGCGCAGGCCAGCCGGGCGAGCAGCTGCGTCAGGTAGTCGAAACGTTTGACATGGGCCAGCTCGTGCAGCAGGACCGTGTGCAGCAGGTCGTCGGGCCAGTCCTCGGCTTCGGCGGGAAGCAGAATACAGGGCCGTTCCAAACCCCAGGTCATCGGCATGCAGCTCCCCTGACACTGAAGCACAGCAACGTGACGGGTGATGCCCAGCCGCGCCGCGATCTGATTCGCGACGTCCGCGGACCTCCCACGCCTCACCGGACGCGCGTGGCCGGCCAGATACCAGGTCCGCGCGACGCCCAGGGCGATGCCGGCGCCGACGACGAGCGCGCCGGCCAGCCAGACAAAGAACAGCACGGCGCCCCAGGGGAATCCCGCGCGCGAGGGGATCCCCGCACGGGCCGGAGCCCCTCCCGCGAGTCGGTCCGGGATCGGCGGCGCCTCGATCGACCGCGCTGGGACTTCGGCTACGACTCCGCCTTCCACATCGATCGACTGAGCCGGTCCCGACGTGGGAAGACCGCCATTCACCCCTCGCGACCCCGCAGCCGTGACCGCTTCGCTAGCCGCGACCGCCTCGCTCTCCGCCGCTTGCGTCGAGCTCGGGGCCAAACGAGGAAGCCCCGGCACTATCCACTGCGGGACGAGCGGCGTAAGGACCGGGGTCAGCAGCACCGTACCCAGCGCGAGACTCCACACGAGATGCCGGTACGACGCCGGCGCCCGCCGCATCAGAAGACTCAGGACCGCTGCCAGGGCCAGGATCACTGCACCCTTTAACGCAGCGCCCGCCAGAACCTGCATGATGAAGTCACCGCTCATGACTACCGTCCTTCTCGTCTGGCCTGCTCGATCAGCTCGGCGAGTCGCTCCAGCTCCTCGCCTGACAGATCGGCTGCCGACATGTCCAGGAACGCCGCTACCGCTCGCTCGGTAGAGCCGTCGAAAAAGGTCCGTACCAGCCGCTGCATCGCCGACGCCAGCGCTTCGGACCGCGGCACCGTCGGCCGATAGGCGTAGCGTGGACCGTCCTCCTCGTGCTCCACGTGCCCCTTCTCTTCCAGAACCCGCAGCAGCGCCCGCACCGCCGAATAGCTGGGCGGGTCCGGTAGATCATCCAATACCTCGGCCACCGAGGCGCGGCCCCGCCGGTAGAGGATGTCCATGATCTGGCGCTCGCGGCGGCTGAGATCGAGGTCGGCTCGTTTCTTCATCGTGTCTCCCGGCCCCAAGTATTCGGACGCGGGCGGGCGCCCGAGGGTTGCGGTGGCGATTGCTAGAAAAGCAGCAGTATGCTAAAAATGCAGCATCGCGGCCTCAACGTCAAGTCCCGGTAGGATTGGAAACCCACTACGACGCCAAAGCTCGTTGGATTCGCGATCGGTGGGGTCAGTGGCGGTGGTGCAAGGCGTTCGCCTCATCGAGGCGGCCGACGAGGCGCAACGTCCTAGCCAGGTTCTGGGTGACGACCAGCGCCTCTGGATGCTCCGGGTCGAGAGACGACTCACAGATAGCTAAGGCACGCTCGTAGAGCGGCAGCGCATCGGCGTGTCTTCCCTGCATGAGGAGGACGGTGGCCAGGTTGTTCAGCCCGAGAGCGACCTGAGGGTGCTCCGGACCCAATGCAGCCTCGGAAATGTCGAGGGCACGGCGGTAGAGCCGCACGGCGTCGCCGTACCTGCCTTGTCGCTGCAGCATCTCGGCCTGGTTTCCGAGTATGAGTGCGACCTGCGGGTGCTGGCGGCCCAGTCCACGCTCGAGTGTAAGCAGCGCGTGCTTGTAGAGCGGCCGGGCCTCGCGGTACCTGCCCTGCACGTTCAGGGCGGTCGCCAGGTTGTTGAGGGCCAAAGCGAGGTAGAGCGAGCCCGGAGCCCTTTCCGAGATGGACAAGGCGAGGCGGTAGAGCTGCTCGGCACCCGGATAGTGCCCCTGTCGCATGAGCAGGCCGGCCCGGTCGCCCAGGCTGAGAGCGACCTGCGGATGTTGCACCCCCAGCGCGACCTCGGCGATGGCGAGGGCGCGCCGATTGAGCGACCCGGCTTCAGCCAACCTTCCCTGCCGCGCCCGCACCATCGCCAGGTCGTTGAGTGCGACGGCGAGTTGGGGGTGATCGGTGCCGAGCGAGGTCGCACGGATCGTGGCCGCCCGAGCGTGAAGCGAGTCGGCCTCCGCCAGCGACATCCGCATTTGCAGAAGGCGCGCGAGCGCACTCATCGCGCTGGCGACCTCGGGGTCCTCCGGGCCCAGCGTGCCGACCCGGATCTCCAACGCCCGCCGGTTTAGCGGTTCCGCCTCGGAGTACCTGCCCCGGGCGGCGAGCACTGAGCCGAGGGCGATGAGTATGACGGGATCGTCGGGTCGTAGCTCGCGCGCCGTCATGAGCGCGAGCTGGGCCGCCTGGTAGTGGCCGGCCGCGAAGTCCGTGCTCGCCAAGGCGAGGAGTTTCTCGGCCCGGTTCGCCTCCGACTCCGCCAGCGATTTCCGTATCAGCACGCTCGCCTCGGGCAGCCGCCCGGCGAACAGAGCCGCGAGCCCCCTCGTGTACGGCCTCGCCGCCCGCTGGCTCCATCGGGATATGGCCGACGCCAGCTCCACCCGCTCGACGCCCAGCTGCATAGCGCGCTCGGCGAGGAAAGCGTCGGGCTGCGCAATCGTCCCCAGGCAGGGATCGAGCCGCGCGACCGCCGACTCCACGACGCGTCGAACGCTCTCGTCATCGAGGGTCTCGACTTGGTCGGCAGCCGGCTGCGCCGCAGCGGTCGGGCGCGGCAGACAGAGGAGCGCAATCAGAGGCAGGGCGAGCCTGCCCGGCAGGTGCCTGCAGGTATAGGGCGTACCCATGGGTGAGGTCCCTCCGACGGTAGTTCGGGGCGATCGAACCACGTCCTCAGCCCGGTCCGCACCACCTCCATTGTGGCGGACCAGTATCTCAGCTGCAACAGCGGGCGGCGAGCGAGTTCACCACACGACGGGCGCAGGGGTGATGTGATCGGTCGTCGAGCCGTCACCGAGTTGCCCGTAACCGTTGTCACCCCAGCAGTAGGCGTTCCCGTCGGTGGCGGCGCCGCAGGTGTGAGCTGCGCCGGCGCTCACGGCGCTGAACCGGATCCCGCTGGTGACCAGGACGGGGGTCAGCCGCTCGGTCGTCGCGCCGTTGCCGATCTGGCCCTTACGACTGTCCCCCCAGCAGTAGGCGTTGCCGCCGGCCGTGCCGCAGGTGTGCCCGACTCCGGCGCTCACCGCCTCGAAGCTGTGACCGCGCAGTACCTGGACAGGAACGAGCCACGGGGTCGTCGACCCGACACCGAGTTGCCCGAACACATTGCGTCCCCAGCAGAAGGCTCTGTTCGCCGTCGCCACGCCGCACGCATGGCCGGCGCCGGCGCTCAGCGACGTGAACTCGAGGCCACCGACAACCGGTACAGGGGTCAGCCGGCCTTCACGGGTATCGTCGCCTAGCTGGCCGTGCGAGTTGTCTCCCCAACAGTAGGCGGCCCCGCCCGCCGTCAGAGCGCACGTGTAGCCCACCGACGCGGAGACGGCGACGAAGCTGTGCTCGGTCGAGACGGGCACCGGGACGGCGCTGTTCCTCCGACTGCCGTCGCCCAGTTGGCCCATCGCGTTGAGCCCCCAGCAGTAGGCGATCCCACCGGTGGTCACGCCACAGGTGTGGCGCTCCCCGGCACTCAGCGCGGCGAAGGCCAGACCGCCGGCGACCGGCACCGGCGCGCTGCGGTCGGTACTCGCGCCGTCGCCCAGTTGACCGTCACGGTTGAACCCCCAGCAGTAGGCGTCTCCACCCGCCGTCACGCCGCACGTGTGTTGACGGCCGGCGCTCAGCGCGGCGAAGTCGAGTCCGCCCGCCACCGGCACCGGGTTAGGCCGGGCCGTCGTCGTGCCGTCGCCCAGCTGGCCCGAGTCGTTGGCTCCCCAGCAGTACGCGTCACCGGCGATCGTGATCCCGCAGCTGTGCGCCCAGCCGGCAGTGACCGAAGGTGACACCTCGACGGCGAGCCGCGCGTAGCCGCGCAACCCGCGGGCCTCCGCGGCGATCGTCGCCAGGCCGGGCGCTATCGCCGTCACCAGCCCCGCCGAATCCACCGTCGCGACATCCTCGTTCGACGACCACCAGTCGAACCTCGCGAGCTCGACGGCATCGCCGCTCGCGTCCCGCATCACCGCATCGAAGCGGGCCGTGTCACCCAGCGCCGTGAACGTGTACTCCCCTGGCGTCACGATCACTTCCGGGCCGAGGTCCGGACCGCTGGGGCCCTCGGCGCCGCCGCAGCCGAGCAGCTGCGCCGCCACC
Source organism: Gemmatimonadales bacterium (assembly GCA_050053635.1). Lineage (GTDB taxonomy): Bacteria > Gemmatimonadota > Gemmatimonadetes > Palauibacterales > KS3-K002. The sequence continues at coordinate 778 of JASFTI010000236.1, read as the reverse complement.
AGTACAGCCGGCGCGATTCCCCGGCTTACGACGGCGGACGAGCTTTGCAGGTAGTTGGTTGTATGGGCTACTGCCACAGCTGAGGCGCCTGGACTACTGGTCACGACTTTACGACCGTCCTCAGTCCACTCCCAGTACGTCCACCATATTATCGCAGCAGGAACGGCGCAACGGATTGCCCGCCCGAGTATCGACCGGCCAGGTTGTGGCGCTCCCGCCGATTCCGCATCGTAGGCCGCAGGAGTGGGAATCGAGGCAGGGGAAGCGATTGCGGGATCCGGATCGGGGAGATGCCACTCGTGGCGCCGTCCAGTTCACCAAGCCAACCAGACGACCGTCGAACTGCCGACCGGGCCGAGAGCCTGGGGCAGGTATATGACGCGCTGCGCCTCTCCGCCCACGTAGTTCACGAGGACCCGATCCAGCTCGCCGGGCAGCTGACCGGCCGGTTGGCCTCATCGGACGACCCCGCGGTCAAAGGGCTCACGCGGCAGGCCGGCCGCTGGAGGGGCTCGGCCTGGCTCCGGCCCCTGTTCGCGACACTCACGACGCCGGGCGGACCGCTGCTCCGCACGCTGGAGGGCCGCACCGCCGAGGTGGGGGCGGTCGCAGTCACGCCGGACGGGCGCCGCGCGATCTCCGGTTCCGCGGACGGGACGCTCGCCCTTTGGGACCTGGAACGGGGAGAGCGGCTGCGCACCTTGGAAGGCCACGCCGGCGGACTCTACCTCAGGCTCGAACGAGATCTGTGGTATCCGACGTTCATGGCCGCCCTCTT
>JASFTI010000235.1:0-5872 GCA_050053635.1 Gemmatimonadales bacterium | reverse complement strand
TCGTCTACTCGTTGACGATGATCTTCTCTCTGAACTTCGCGTACTCGCCGTACGTCACGTACTGGCGCGGCCCGTCGAGCATCGAACGGACCGTAGGAGCGAGGGCCTGGACCTCGGGGAGTCGCTCCGTCGCCTGGAGGACGAACGAGTCGCTCCCGGCGCCCGAACCGAAAGACGTGATCAGGATGAGATCGTCCGGCTTCGCGACGTCGAGGATCGCCGCCAGTCCCGTCGGTGAAGAACCCGAGTAGGTGTTGCCCATCGTCGGAACGACCCAGCCCGTCTCCAACTGCTCCTTCTTGAAACCGAGCTGTTTGCCGACCGACATGGGGAACTTGCCGTTCGGCATGTGGAAGACGGCGTAGGCGAAGTCCTCGGCCTTGAGCCCCGTCTTCTCGAGGATGGCGCGGCTGGCCGCCAACACGTGCTTGAAATAGGCCGGCTGGCCGGTAAAGCGACCCCCGTGACGTGGATAGAACTCACCTTCGCGCCGCCAGAAGTCCGGTGTGTCGCTCGTGTAGCTGTAGGTCTCGATGACCTCGGCCAGGACTCCCTCTCTTCCAAAGATGAACGCGGCACCGCCCGCCGAGGCCGAGAACTCCAACGCGTCGTCGGGGGCGCCCTGCGATGTGTCGGCGCCGATGCCCATCGCATAGTCGACCCGGCCCGCTTCGACCAGGCCGAGCGCCACGAACATGGCTTCGGTGCCCGCTTTACAGGCGAACTCGAAGTCGGCGATATGGACCTCGGGTCCAATTCCGAGCGCTTCTGCCGCTACGGTACCGCTGGGCTTCACCGCGTAGGGATGCGACTCGGAGCCGATGTAGAGGGCGCCGATCCTCTGTGGATCGATACCCGCGCGGGCGATCGCCGAGCGACCAGCCGCAACCGAAATGGTGATCGTGTCCTCGTCGAAGCCGGGAACGGACTTCTCCTGCAGGAGCAGCCCTCTCTTGATCGTCTCCGGATTCTTGCCCCACTGGAGGGCGATCTCGTCTGCCTTGATTCGCTTGCGGGGGACGTACGCGCCGTAACCGACGATGCCTGCCATGTGCGCCTCCTCATGGGCAGGGTGTGACAAAACGGGACATGCGGTCTCTCACATACAAAATTACCTCGCCATACCTCTGCCGGCTCGCGCGCCGCCGTTCCCTGCCGGGCAGGGTCGCGGGCAGCCAGCCGGGCCCTCTGGGTGAAGCGCGGCAATTCATCATGCAGAGGGGCAAGAATTGGGCCGATGTGCGTGGTCGGCGAACGCTCGAGCGGCCGCGATCTCAACCACAAGAACTGCGGAACGGGGTTGTCGGTGTGACGGCCTCGGCCGGCTCCGGCCAGATCCCCGGAACCGAGTTGCCGCAGCCCGGGCAATTGCCGCCCTTGGGGCTGAGTTCGTCCTTAGTGACATGGAAGCCGACGCGTTCGATGAGTAGTCGCCTGCAGGTTGGGCAGTAGGTGTTCTCCCACCCCTCGAGCGAAGCGGGGAGATTACCGGCGTAGACGAAATCGAGTCCGGCCTCGCGTCCGATCTCCGCTGCCCGCCGCAGTTGTTCAGCAGAGGTTCCCGCGACATCGGTCCGCTTGTAGTTGGGGTGGAAAGCGGTGACGTGCCAGGGAATGTGCGTTGAGACAGACGCGATGAACGAAGCGGCATCCCTCAGCTCATCCTCCGAGTCGTTGAAGCCGGGTACGACGAGTGTGGCGATCTCGAGCCAGAAACCGAGCTCGTTGGCTCGGCGCACGGTTTCGAGAACGTGCTCGAGGGTGCAGCCGAGCTTTCGGTAGCTGCGGTCGCTCATCGTCTTCAAATCGATGTTACAGCCGTCGGTCCAGGGGCGCAGGTAGTCGAGCACCTCGGGTGTGGCGTTCCCGTTGGACACGCACGCCGTGTGCAGACCAGCCCGCTTCGCTAGGCGAAAGACTTCAACCGCCCACTCGGCGGTTATCAGCGGCTCGTTGTACGACGAGACTACGAGCCGCGCCCCTCTGCGCTCGGCCAACGAGACGATGGTGTCGGCCCCCATGTCGCGCGGCCCGACACCGGCGGCGTCGTCGCGCAGGGCCTGCGACGTCAGCCAGTTCTGGCAGTAATCACAGTGGAGGTCGCAACCCAACATGCCGAAGGTGACGGCATCCGAGCCGGGGAAGACGTGGAACAGCGGCTTCTTCTCCGTGGGATCGCATTGCAGCGCGACGATGTAGCCCCATGGGACCATGAGTGTGCCGCCGTCGTTGTGGCGCACCCGGCAGACACCTCGGCGGCCCGGCCTGATCACGCAGCGAAGCGCGCAGGCCGTACAACGCACCGAACCGAACCCTCTGAGCTCGTAAAGCTCGCCGGGCCGCGTTCGCCGATCGAGCCTGTGGGCGAGTGTCGTCAATCTCTACCTCCTGGTAGTACTCTAACCCGCGGCCTGTGCCGCGGGAAGGGCGCGTCGCGCCCGGTCGAGCGATACGACGCGGGCCGCCCTTGGCCCGACGGCTCTGGGCGCGTAGCATAGCTGGGTCTACCCGAAACCGCGGTGAAGGAGGAGAGCCGGTGAGCGACTACGATGCGGCGAGTTACGGTGACAAAATCGCCGACGTTTACGACGAGTGGTACTCTAAGCTCGATACATCCGGCGCTGTCGACCTGCTCGCCGAGCTCGCCGGTACGGGCCCGGTGCTCGAGCTGGGGATCGGAACGGGCCGAGTGGCCTTGCCGTTGAGCGAGCGTGGCGTCGACGTCCACGGCATCGACGCCTCCGGAGCGATGGTGGCGAAGTTGCGGGCCAAGCCGGGGGGCGATCGCATCCCGGTCACGATGGGAGACTTCGCTGACGTAGCCGTGGAGGGTCAATTCGCGCTCGTCGCGGTCGTCTTCAGCACCCTCTTCGCGTTGACCTCACAGGAGGAGCAGCTCCGTTGCTTTCGCAACGTGGCGCAACACCTGACTGACGCTGGCCTCTTCGTCCTCGAGGCATTCGTTCCGGATGTGGCCCGCTTCGATCGTCTACAGCGTGTGGGTGCTGCGAAGCTCAAGGACGACGAGTTGATGCTGGAAGCCTCTCGACACGATCCTACTCGACAGCGGGTCGACTCGCGTCACGTCGTGCTCTCCGACGAAGGGATCAAGTTGTATCCAGTCAAGGTCCGCTACGCGTATCCGTCGGAGCTCGACCTGATGGCTCAGCTGGCGGGTCTGCAGCTACGGGAGCGCTGGGGCGGCTGGCGGCGCGAGCCGTTCAGCGCCTCCAGCATCTGGCATGTCTCCGTCTACGAACGAGCGCGCAGCTGAACGATGGCCGGCGCGAGCAGAGTAAAGCAGGCGACGATCAGGACACCCAGCACGTACTCGGCCTCGCGGTAGAGCGGGTCGCTCACCGTGTAGAACGGGTCGTGGGATAGCCAACCCAATGCCTCGACCGCCACCATCGCAGTGCAGACAAGCACGGCGAGCGCGGATGCCGCCACCCCGGCTCGTCCCGGCGACAGCAGGTTCAGCTCGCCCACCGGGTAGACGAGCAGCAATATGGTCAGCCAGCCACTGCCGCCCAGGTAGTGCATCACGACCACGACCGCGGTGGCCTCGTAGGCGAAGAAAACCCAGCGCAAAGCCGCGCTCAGACAGCCGGGCATCGCCTCCCGCGGCCGCAGCGCGAAGTAGAACCCTGCCGTCGCGTACCAGGTGACCAGGATCAGAACGAGCGAGCGCTGGAGGGGCGGGTTGAGAGCGAAACGGATCAGCGCCAGCGCCACGATCGTCCCGTAGAAGCCCAGCCGCAGCGCCGTCCGGCCGCGCGGACCGGGGGCCGGCGCAGCGCCCTCGGGCTCTGCCCGGGCCCTCGCCCCAAGCGCTTCGGCGGGGGCGCCGCCGCCCTGAGTCCTGTCATTCCCGAGATTCGCCATCACGCCACGCTCCTGGAATCGGGTCGCTGCTCCAACCGTAACCCCTTGGAACAAATAGGATTAGAGTGCGAGGCGGCAGTTGGGCCCTGAACCTAGGTCCGAGCGGCCGGGAGGGAAAGGGTTGCGCAGTGGGAGCTATCTATCATATTAGCATGCGAAATACACCAATAGCGGACACGGAACTTGATCTCCAAAACCGACCAGTACGCACTTCGAGCCGTTCTCTGCCTCGCCCAGCAACCGTTGGGCGCGACACTCGGCGCCGCCCACATCGCCGCTCGCCTAGGTCTGCCGGCGAACTATCTCTCGAAGATCTTGCACAGCCTTGCCCGAGCTGGCGTGCTGGTTTCCGAGCGGGGGCCGCGGGGTGGATTTCGCTTGGCGAAGCCGGCGGAGCAACTGTCGCTGGCGGAAGTGATCGAGCCGTTCAACAGCTTCGTGCAACGGCGCTCGTGCCTGCTGGGTCGGGAGGAGTGTTCGGACGATTCGCCGTGTCGGCTTCACAGCCGGTGGAAGGGGGCTTCCGATCCGGTAATCGAGTTTTTCAACGGGACCGCGATCGCGGATCTGATAGAGGAAGTGGACTTATGCGAATGAGTTGTGTCTGGGCTGTTACAGTGGCCGCCAGCCTGTCTGTGGTCGCTTGTGGCGGAGAAATGGAAGAGGGACGGCGTGGAGAAGAGTCTCAGCCGGCGGCGGCGGGACAGGCGCGGCCTCCTGCCGCGATGTCCGGCGAGGTCGACTCGGCCCTCGCGGCAGAGGGCGAGGCGCTGATGTCGGCTCGGGGTTGCACGGCCTGCCACACGCTGGGGGACGGTCGACTTGTCGGTCCCGATCTGGCCGGTGTGACCGAGCGAAGAAGCGCCGAGTTCATCACGGCGATGATAGTCAATCCCGATTCGATGCTGGCCAACGACGCAACGGCCAAGGAACTGCTTGGGCAGTATTTCACGCCGATGTCGAATCAGGGGGTAACGGTGGAAGACGCACGGGCGTTGCTCGAATACTTCCGACGCAATGATGCGAGGGCCGAGGAGCAGTGATCGGTGCTCGGTGGCCGGTAGTCAGTAGTCGGTAGTCAGTGATCGGTGATCAGTGGCTTGTGCCAAACCTCGAACCAGGAGGATCAGTAGAGCGATGGTAACCAAACGGAGAATCTGGGGAGTGATCGCCTTCGCGGCCGTCGCGTTGGCGATCGCGGGTCCGCAGTCGTGCGCCCGTGGTCCGGCGGGTGCGTCGGTAGGCGAGCTGGCGCGGGAGCGGGGCCTGAGCGAGGCGGACATCACGGCGGCGCTCAAGACGTACGTGCCCACCGGTCAGCTAGACGAATACGTCATGTTCTCGTCAGGCGGCCACTCGGGCCAGGTACTGGTGATCGGCGTACCGTCGATGCGGCTGCTCAAAGTGATTGCCGCGTTCACGCCGGAGCCGTGGCAGGGCTACGGCTACGGGGCTGGCGGCACCATGGAGGTGCTGGAAGGCGGCCTGGTGAACGGCAGGGAGGTCCTCTGGGGCGACACGCATCATCCGGCGATCTCCGAAACCGACGGCGAGTACGACGGCCAGTTCCTGTTCATCGATGACAAGGCTAACGCCCGCGTCGCCGTCATCTCGCTCAAGGACTTCGAGACGAAGCAAATCGTGCACAACCCGCTTCTGGGTTCCGACCACGGCGCGACCTTCGTCACGCCGAACACCGAGTACGTGATCCAGTCGAGCCAGTACTCCGTGCCGCTCGATGGCCGCTATGCCGACCTCAGCGAGTACCAGGAGCGCTACCGCGGGGCGGTGACGTTCTGGAAGTTCGACCGAGCGGCGGGCCGCATAGATCCGTCGCGCTCGTTCACCCTCGAGCTACCGCCCTACTGGCAAGACCTGGCGGACGCCGGCAAAGGTCCGTCGATGGGGTGGGTGTTCCTCGGCTCGTTCAACACCGAAATGGCAACGGGCGGTATCGAGACCACGGGAGTACCGTTCGAGGCCGGTG
>JASFTI010000234.1:0-5902 GCA_050053635.1 Gemmatimonadales bacterium | reverse complement strand
CTCGCCGTCACGGATCAGCGGCTTGGCCAGGTGATCCACCACGAACGGCTGGTCCGGGAGCTTCTCCGCTAGCGAGAGTGCCGCCGGGAGTTGGTGTGCGTATACGAGGATATCGTAGGTGAGGTCGAAATCGCCGAGGGCTCCGATGCCTCGCACCACATCCTCCCGCTCCAGGAAGTCGTCCGCCTCCGCCTGCGCGATGTGCCTTACCCCGCAGAACCGTTCGAATTGGGAAAAGTGCTCGAGCCGCCTCGGTAGATCCGCAGCCCGGAGGTCCACCCAGCCGACCACACCCACGACGAACGGGTGACGCTCGGCCAGCTGCAGCAGGAACCGCGTCTCGTCCTCCGATTGGTCCGCCTGCACGGCGACGGAGCCGTCGATGCCGTGCGCCGCGAGCTCCGTCTCCAGGTGCTCCGGCAGGAAATCGCGCTTGAGCACCGACATCTCCTCGGTGATCCAAGCATCGCGAGCGGGATCGTAATACCAGAAGTGCTGGTGCGCGTCGATCCGGGTCATCGCTCGGACGTCTCTACGCTCGCGTAGGTGACCGCCCGCTGCCGGGCCGTCCCCAAACCCTCGATCCCCAGTTCGACCACGTCGCCGGGTTCCAGGTAACGCGGCGGCTGGAGACCGAGCCCCACGCCCGCAGGCGTGCCGGTGGAGATCACGTCGCCGGGCAGCAGCGTCATGAACTGGCTCAGGTAGCTGACCAGGGCGGGAATGCCGAAGATGAGATCCGACGTGCTGCTCTCCTGCAGCGGCTCGCCGTTCACCGTGAGCCAGAGCCGCAATCGGTGCGGGTCGGGAATCTCATCAGGCGTGGCGAGGAACGGACCGATCGGAGCGAAGGTGTCGAAGCTCTTGCCCTTGGCCCACTGTCCGCCCCGCTCGAGCTGCCAATCGCGCTCGCTGTAGTCGTTGTGCAGCGCGTAGCCGGCCACGTGATCCATCGCGCGATCCTCCGGCACGTAGGTCGCGCGCCGTCCGATCACAACGGCCAACTCGACCTCCCAGTCTGTCTTCTGCGAGCCGCGCGGGATGACCACGTCGTCGTTCGGGCCGCAGAGCGCCGTGGTGGACTTGAAGAATATCACGGCCTCGGCCGGCATGGCCGCCCCCGTCTCGCGCACGTGGCCGGCGTAGTTGAGACCGATGCAGACGATCTTGGAGGGCCGCGCGATGCAAGGGCCGAGCCGCACACTCTCTTCCACCACTGGGCAGCGCGCCGCATGCTCCGCCAGCCAGTCCTCGAGGCGCACCAGGCCATCGCCGGCGAAGAACCCCTCGTCCCAGTCCTCGCCGAACGCGCTCACATCGATGCGCGTGTCGTCGGGACGCAGGACGCCCGGGCACTCACTGCCGCGCTCGCCGAATCGGATCAGTCTCATTGGTCCTAGGTGTTGAGTTTGAGGAAGCCGCCGTCGATCGGGTAGTCGGTTCCGGTTGCGAAGGTCGCCTGATCCGAGCAGAGGTACAGCGCCAGGTCGGCGACCTCCTGCGGCGTTCCCATCCGGCCGATCGGCTGGGTCGCCGAGAGCTTCTCGAACATCTCCTGCTCGCGCCCCGGATAGTTCTCGCGGAGAAAGCCGTCTACGAACGGCGTGTGCACACGCGCGGGAGACACCGAAACGACCCGGATGTTGTGGGCCGCGTAGTCCTTCGCCGCCGAGTACGTCATCGCCAGCACCGCCCCTTTCGTCATCGAGTAAGCGAAGCGGTCGGCGATCCCCACCGACGCCGCGACCGACGCCATGTTCAGGATCACACCACCGCCATGCTCCTTCATGCTCCCGATACTGGCGAGCATGCAGTTGTAGACGCCCTTCACGTTCACGCGGTAGAGACGGTCCAGATCTTCCTCCGTCGTCCGCTCCAGGTTCCCTACGTGCGCGATGCCGGCGTTGTTGACCAGGATGTCGATCCTGCCCTCTCGGGTTATCGCTTCGAAGACACGCGCTACCTCGGCCCGGTCGGCCACGTCGCAGCGATGCGCCACCGCTGACCCGCCCGCTTCGACGATCTCGCGGGCAGTGGCCTCCGCCGACTCCCCGTTCAGATCGACTATGTGCAGCGCCGCGCCCCGCGCCGCGAAGGTCTGCGCGATCGCGCGCCCAATCCCGCTGGCTCCGCCCGTCACGACGGCCAGCTTGCCGCTCAGCGAAAACGAGTCCGTGCTCACGACAGCCACCCCTCTATTCTATGGTCACGTTTATCGCTAGTCCGCATTGGCCCACGCCGCACCGTCCGGAAAGGCGTACTCTCTGAGCGACTCGGGCTTCATGGCGATGGAGAAGCCGGGCGCCGTCGGCACCACGTAGCGGCCGCTACGGATCGCGACCGGATCGAGAAAGTGCTCGTGCAGATGGTCGACGTATTCTACGATGCGGCCTTCCAGAGAGGCGCTCACGCAGAGGTAGTCGAAGATCGCCAGGTGTTGCACGTACTCGCATAGCCCCACACCGCCGGCGTGCGGACAAACGGGAATCCCGAACTTGGCCGCCATCAGCAGCACGGCCAGGACTTCATTGACCCCACCGAGTCGGCAGGCGTCGATCTGGCAGAAGCTCATCGCATCCGCCTGCATGAACTGCTTGAACAGCACGCGGTTCTGACACTGCTCGCCGCTTGCGACCCCGATCGGCGCCACGGCCTTCGCGATGGCCGCGTGGCCGAGCACGTCGTCCGGACTGGTCGGCTCTTCGATCCACCAGGGATCGAAGCGTGCCAGCTCGCGCATACTGGCGATCGCATCGTCGACGTCCCAGCGCTGATTGGCGTCCAACATCAACTTGCGGTCGGGCCCGATCTCCTCGCGTACGATCGCACAGCGGCGCACGTCGTCCTCGAGGTCCGCACCCACCTTGAGCTTGAAGTGCGACCAGCCCGCCGCCAGCCCCTCGCGGCAAAGGCGGCGGATTTCGTCGTCCGGGTACCCCAGCCAGCCGACCGACGTGGTGTAAGCCGGGTAGCCGTCGCGGGTCAGTTCCGCCTCGCGCACCGCACGTGTATCAGCGCTCTCCCGCAAAATGGCGAGCGCCTCATCGGGTGCGAGCGCGTCGGTCATGTAGCGGAAGTCGATGCAGGAAACCAGTTCCTCTGGGGTCATGTCGGCCAGCAGCTTCCAGACCGGCACCCCCTCGACCCTGGCGTACAGGTCCCAGACGCCGTTGACGAGCGCCGCCGTCGCCAGGTGGACCACGCCTTTCTCCGGCCCGACCCACCGCAACTGCGAGTCGCTGGTGAGGCGGCGCCAGAATCCGGCCAGGTCGCGCTTGATCGCCTCCAGTGTGAGTCCCTCCACCAGCCGGCCCAGCGCCTGGACCGCCGCTACGCACAGCTCGTTTCCGCGCCCGATGGTGAAGGTGAGCCCGTGCCCCTCGAGCCCATCCGAGCGGTCGGTGCGGAGGATCACGTAGGCGGCCGAATAGTCGGGGTCCGGGTGCATCGCGTCGGACCCGTGCCGGCCGCGCGACGTCGGGAAGCGGACGTCGAAGACGTCGATGCGGGTGATCGTGGTCGCCAAGCTCTTTATCCCAGGTCGGCCCTCAGCGCGCGACCGCCGAGATCTCGAAGACCCAGGCGTAGTCGCACGGCGGGTTCGCGCGAAGCTGCTCCGGCACTCGGGCGACGAAGCCCGTACCTGCCCGCTCCCACTCGAGCGCCTCCTCGGTTCCCAGCAGCGAGACCGTCGCGCCGTCGGCAGGTCGCAGCTCCGTCATCGATACGTACTCGGGTAACTGTGATTCACCCTCATCCGCCAGGTAGATGGCGTAGACCGTCCCGTCGGCGCCCTGGGTCAGGCGGACTTTGCCTTCGCTGTACGGCGCTACCGCCCGAGTCGCGTAGATCGCCCCGCCGTTGACGTCCAGCCAGGCGCCCAGCTCCGCCAAACGGTCGTAGGCCGCCGCGTGCCATGTCCCATCCGGACCCGGCCCGATGTTAAGCAGCAGGTTGCCACCCTTCGAGACGACGTCGGCCAGCATATGAACCAGCGCGCGAGCCGACTTGTAGCGATCGTCGGGCACGTACGACCAACTTGTGGCCATCGGCATCGGGACTTCCCACGGGTGCAGGATCGGTTCGTCGGGGACGCGAGCCTCGGGTGTGAGATAGTTCCGGTACGGGCCGGGCACCGCGCGGTCCACCACGATGAGGCCCGGCTGCTTGGCACGAGCGTTCGCCACCAGGCGCGGCATGTCGATGTCCTGGCTCTGGATGCGGCTGAACTTGTAGTTGGAGCTGTTGATGCGGGCCTGGATCTCCTCCCGGCTCAGCGGGCGCACCCAACCGCCGTCGAGCCAGAGGATGTCGATCCGCCCGTAGTTCGTCATCAGCTCGTCGATCTGGTTGTGCGTGAACTCGACGAACCGGTCCCAGCGGTCCGGATACTTCTCGATGTCGTAGTTGGGGTTACGGTCGGGCGTGGCGAAGTAGGGCCACCAGTAGTACGGGCTGTGCCAATCGGGCTTCGAGAAGTAAGCACCGACCATGAAACCTTGCTCGCGAAACGCGTCGAAGATCGCCGCGCTGACGTCGGCGCGCGGATCGCCGTGAAACGGCGTGGCCGGGTCGGTGATCTTGTAGTCCGTCTCCCGCGAGTCGAACATGGTGAAGCCGTCGTGGTGCTTCGTCGTGAACACCACGTACCGCATGCCGGCATCCTTCGCCGCACGCGCCCAGCGCTCGGGGTCGAACTCGGTGGGATTGAAGGTCGTCTGCAGGTTCTCGTACGCTCTCTTGTACTCGCCGTAGTCCTCCATCGACCGTCGGCACCACGGCTCGTCCTCCGAGCAGAGCGACCACGACTCGACGATCCCCCACTGGCTGTACGGCCCCCAGTGCATCAGCAGCCCGAGCTTCGCATCCTGCCACTCCTCGAGCTTCCGGCGGACCAGTGGGTCGGTCTCCTCCACGTAGTCGTACGCGCCGCGCTGCGCGAACCCCGGTGTGGGATCCGCAAGAGTATACACAGCCATCGACACAGTCAGTGTGCCCACTGGGACGAGTCGTACGAAGCGATGGGCAAGTCCGTGCATTCGGCGGTCTCCTGGGGTGGGCAACCTCACGGCTGTATCATGTCCTGGGCGCTGCGGGCTTCGCCGCGTAGATGAATTCATAGTAATCGCGCATCTCGAGCTCGCTGGCCGCTTCCTCATCGATGATCACCTTCGCATCACGATGCAGCTGCAGCGCGCTGGCCGTGACCATGCTGGTCACCGGCCCCTCGACCGCTTGCGCGATGGCCCCGGCCTTGGCCTTGCCGCTGGCGACCAGGATGAGCTTGCGCGCGTCGAGAATCGTCCCGACACCCATAGTGATCGCGTAGATCGGAACATCCTTCCGGTTCTCGAAGAATCGCGCGTTGTCGTCGATCGTCTGCTTCGACAGTGTCTTCAGTCGCGTCCGCGAGCTCAGGGAGCTGGTCGGCTCGTTGAACGCCATGTGCCCGTCAGAGCCGATCCCGAGGATCTGCAGGTCGATACCTCCGCAGTCCGCGATCAGCTGTTCGTACCATTCGCAGAACGCCGGATAGTTACTCGTGCTGCCGGACGGAATGTTGATGTTCTGTGGCGGCACGTTGACGTGCTTGAAAAAGTGCTCGTGCATGAAGTAGTGGTAGCTCTGCGGGTGGTTCGGCGCCAAGCCCACATATTCATCGAGGTTGAACGTCGTGACATGCGAGAAGTCGAGCTGTTCCTCTTTGTGTAAGCGAACCAGCTCTTGGTAGAGACCGAGCGGCGTAGACCCGGTCGCCATGCCCAGCACCGCGTTCGGCTTCGCGTTCAGGACCTCGACGACGATCTCCGCCGCCACCTTGCTCATCTGCTCGTAGTCTTTCTGAATGATGACTTCCATAGAGAACCTCCACGTGCTCCGACCCTGCTGAAGCGGTAGCCGG
>JASFTI010000233.1:0-5910 GCA_050053635.1 Gemmatimonadales bacterium | reverse complement strand
AGGTTCAGGACGTGCCGGGTGGGCACAGCCTCCTCGGTCTCAGGCCGCCTCGGGAAACCTGACGCGATCTGAGTTCATTTCAACTAACCTGGCGGCCCCTCACGTAAAACGTAGCGCCGCCCACAAAGACCGCCGCCAGAAGCAGGCCCAACACCGCTGAGGAGACCCCTGGCGCCGGCCGTTCCACTCGCCCCAGCTGGACCCCGGACCAGCTCATCATCCAATCCTCCAGCTCGACCCCGAACGCGTGAGCGAACGCAGCGTCGACGTCAGCCTCCGACGACCAGAACCGGAGGAAGCGTTCGACACCCATCTCCGTCAGGAGGTCCGATAGCAGGCGCTCGCTGTGCGGGAAATAGAGGGCGTAGTATCTGTAATCTCTCGGCCGCACGATCCCGGGCTGGCGCTGGACGAAGGGGTAGAGCCAGACCCGTTCACGAGCCAAGAGGATTAGGCGACAGGCTCGCCGGTTGCCGGCGGCGCAACCGTAGAGCGCCGGCTCGTAGTAGCGAGAGTACCGGCGCCGCTCGGGCTCGATTGGTCCGAGCGGTTGAGAATCTAACGTCCAGGCTGGAGACATTGTGGCGAAGAAATCCGTAGACTCCAGCCACTGCTCGATGTAAGAGCCCGGCGGACCGAACGCGGCATAGTAGGCGCAAGGCCCCAGCATGACCTGGCGTTCCGCCAAAGAGCCTATGCTGCGCAGCCATTTCTCCTCGGGGTCCGCCCGTCCCAAGGCCAGCGTCACCAGACACGTCTCCCCATCCGTGGCGCTGGGCAGGTAGTAATAAAGCCAGCCGTATGTCCTCGCCCACATAAAGGGGCCCACCCCATCGCGCGCCGCGACGGCAACGACGATGCGATGCCGGGGACCTCTGTTTCGCAACGCGTCGAACGGTTCCTGGGCGAAGGCGCGGATCGCGTCCTGGACCGCCTGCGGGAACCACTCCTGGATCAAAAGTAGCGGCTCTTGCCCCGCAGGCATTGCGGCGGCGACCTCGAGGATCGAGTCGCGAAGCTCGAGCAGTCGGAGTTGCAAGCCGTATCGTCTCAGGACATCACGCAGGTGGTCCTCGTGGTCGTCATACCGATAGAGCAACAATCGTGGCGTTCGCTCACCCTCGGGCGGCAGGAAGGCAACCGCCACCAGCGCGGAACTGGCGAGCGCCGCGATCAGCCAGCGTCTCAACCCGAACGCCATCGCGAGCTCCTGGTCCCCAGGAACGCCAGAGCGAGGGCCCACGCCAGGGCGGTGAGGCCCTCCCACCCCGAGACCGACTGGGTTCGGGGCCGCGCGTCGAGCACCGCTTCACGCCAGCGGGCTATAAGGGTGTCGGGCTCCACCCCGACCGCCGCGGCCAGCCGTTCCTCCACACTCGACCCACTGGCGGTCGAGATCCGCGCGTAGGTCCCTTCACCACCCATCGCCAGCGCCACATCGAGCAGTATCCGGCGCGCGTCGACCGGCAGCGGCGCCCGCGATTCCGGCTTCACTGTTCGGAGGAACTCGAGGCAGGCGTCGTCCAGGCCCTCGTCCACGCAGTCCCGCCAAACATCCGTCGCGCCGTACCAATTGATCCGCCCGACCAGCCCCCGGCGCTCCTCCGGCGCGTACCAGACGGTGAGCGGCTCCGACAAGTCGCTGAGGCCGAGAACGTCGCGGCAGGAATCGAGATCGCCCAGAAAGCAGAACCGCGCCGACCGCGACTCCGCCGTGGCCAGCCCCACGTAGACGGCTTCCGCCCAACCACGCGCCAGTGGCTCGAACGGTAGCTCACGAATGAAGCTGGTGTCCGGATCGAGTCGTGCGGCGAGCAAGCGGCCGATCGCGCCGTGAACCGAACCCTCCAGCTCGTCGATGCCGGGTTCCGGCGGGTACGGCAGCCCGAAGTAGAAGACGAACTCCTCACCTGCTGCGCCGCGATCCGCTGACCGAAGGGCGGGCTCCACCACTTCCCACTGCTGCCGCGCCGTATCCTCGATCTTCTCCGCGTACTCCGGAGTCGTGATGAGCGAGAGCCTGCCGATGCGGAGCGTGTCGAGTCGCGACATCAACTCCTCGTTCCGCGCCCGTTCTTGTTCCTCCTTATCCCGCTCGATCTCTTCCAGCACCCGCTCGATCCGGGCGACACGCGCTCGCAACTCCTCGACCGTCTGGCCGCTCGTCGGCGACGCCGTCAGCGTCAGACCGGAGGCAAAGATCAGGCCGCTGAGGAAGACGCACGCTCTAGACATCGATGAGCATCCAGCGTCCACTGAACACGGTCAGCGGGCCCGGCGCCCGAGTGAGCCACGCCATGACCTCCGTTCCGATGCTCACGTTCAGGCCGGCGGCTCGGAGCAGCACATCCGCGGCGACCAGGACCGCCACCGCTCCGAGCACGATGGCTGCGCTCCGCGACGTGCTGGCGGAGATCGCGAAGAAGACACCGTAGGCTACCAGTGCGGCGAGGGCGAAGCGTAGCGTCAATGCGTTCGGGTAGGCCCGCAGGGTCGGAGGTATCGATGCCGCCGCCGTCGCTACGAGAGAACCCAACCACAGGGCCACTATCGGCGCGGCGAGCAGGCCGGCGCCGGCGGCGAGGCGGAGCAGCGCATAGCGCCAGCGCTCGACGGGCAGCGACAGCGCGTAGACGTGACCGCCGCGATGGTCCTCGCGCCAAGCGGTGACTGCCACCAAGAGCCCGAGCGCCGCCGCTAAGGTCGGGAACCACACCGCCCACCCCCTGACACTCTGGAGCACCCAGTTGGCCACCATCGACTCACCCGCTCCCTGAACGGAGAGGACCGGAAGAGTGAACGCGATGACCACACCCGGCAGCAGCGCCAGCCGCGTCCACTTCCATTGCGTATAGAGCATGGCTCTGAACATCGCTCCCCCCTCAGTCGCCGGGAGTCCTGGCGGTGCGAAGTAACTCGACGAAGCTCTCCTCGAGATCTAGATCGATAACCTCCTTCACCGTCGCGCCCGCGTGCTCGACATAGCTCTGCATCGGCGAATCCCAACCGCGCACCACCCAGACCTCAGCGCCGGTCACGCCGTCGCCGACCTGGCGCGACAGAAGGACGAAGGGAGGATCCTCGAGCGTCGCCGGAGCCCCGACCACCCGCAGCCGCTTGATCCCGTCCTTGAAGTCCTGGATCGGCATGTCGGCCACCATCACGCCGTCGTCCATGAAGCCGATCCAGTCGCAGATGCGCTCGAGCTCGTGCACGAGGTGGCTCGAGATGAAAACCGTGGCTCCATGTTGCGAGACGTAGTCGAGTAACGCCGCCAGGATATCGCGCCGCACCACCGGGTCGAGGCCCTCGGTCGCTTCGTCCAGAACCAACAGCTCGGGCGTCTGAGCCAGCGCCATCAGTACCATCAGTTGGCCCGTCTCACCCTTCGAGAGACGGCCGACCCTCAGACTTCGATCGAGACCGAATCCACGAACCAGCTCGTCCGCCCGTCCACCGTCCCAGGTCGGATAGAACGCCGAGTGGTAACGCAGCGTCTCGTCCACCGTGAGACCCGGATACAGGTGGGGCCGCTCCGGAACGAACCCGACTCGCGATAGCACGCGGTGAATGTCCGCAGGGATCGACTGGCCGAGGACCTTGATCTCGCCGGCTCGAGCCTGGAGCTGGGCTAGCAGTAAGCGAATCGTCGTCGTCTTCCCCGCCCCGTTCGGCCCGAGAAACCCGTAGATCGAACCGCTCGGGATCCCCAGGTTCAGGTCCCTGATCTCAAACGTCTTCCCCAGTCGGCAGGACACACCGCGCGTTTCGATAGCGTAGCTCATCACGCCGTCCCTCCGAGTTCTCGCTTCAGCGCCCCGGCTATTTCTTCGCCGTCGAGGCCCAGTCGCGCAGCCTCCTTCAGAAGGCCACGGACGAGACGCCTGGCTTGCTCCGTTCGCGCCCCCTTGCGCCGCGAATCGCCAACCTCGCGTACGAACGTCCCCGCTCCCTGACGCATCTCCACGAAGCCCTCCGCCTCTAGCTCACGATAGGCTTGCACGACGGTGGCGGGGTTCACCCGGAGCCGTTTCGACAATTGCCGTACCGACGGCAAAACGTCGCCGGGGGCCAACTCAGCCGCCGCCACCGCCGAACGTATGCGGGTGGCGATCTGGTCGTAGAGTGGAATCGGGCTTCTGGGGTCTAGTTGATCGAACATGGGGCTACTGTATCGGTTTACTGATACAATCATACAGCATGAACCCCTGCCGGTCAAGTGCCTGGACTCCTCGGCCGACCCGCCGCATTGATCGCCGGCCAGCCTCGACCCATCTTTGGCTTTCCAATTCGACCCCCGGAGAAGCGACGGCCACGACAGCCGTAGGCAGGCATGATTTCGTGCCTGCGACGAGAGGCACCCAATGACGCTCAGCGAATACCAGGAGCGAGCCCATCAGACGAGTCTGAAGACTCAATACGGCGAGGACCCGCAGATGGGCCGTCTACTCTACCCGACGCTCAAGCTGGCCGGCGAAGCCGGCGAGTTCGGCGAAAAGGTCGGCAAGCTGCTGCGCGACAAGGGCG
This sequence comes from Gemmatimonadales bacterium, assembly GCA_050053635.1. GTDB lineage: Bacteria > Gemmatimonadota > Gemmatimonadetes > Palauibacterales > KS3-K002. The sequence continues at coordinate 1,383 of JASFTI010000233.1, read as the reverse complement.
GCGAGATAAGCGTCGGCGACAGGAACGCGCTGGCCGACGAGCTGGGCGACGTGCTCTGGTACGTGGCCGAGGTCGCCACCGTGCTCGATGTCGATCTGGACGACGTGGCGGCGCGCAACCTGGAGAAGCTGCGGAGCCGAGCCGAGCGAGGCGTGCTGAAAGGCAGCGGCGATAAGCGGTAGTCACTTCAATATTCCAGATTTGAAATCAACGCGCTCCTATTCCCGACGTAAGTTCATTCGCACTTCCCTGTCCTGTGCCGGGCATCTCGCTCTGATGGCCCTGCCCTTTTCTCCATCGGCCCGCCGGCTCTGGTCCTCGCGGACCCGTGGCCAGATCGTCGCCCAGGAACCGTTCGCCCGACTGGAGAAGATCGGCGAAGGGCTCTTCGCGCTGATATCCACGCCCCTGGGCGGCGACTATACCACTGTCGCCAACGGCGGGATCATCGCCGGCGGCGACGGCGTCCTGGTCGTCGAGGCCTTCATGAGCACCGAGGGCGCTCGCTGGCTGGCCGAGAAAGCCAGGGGGCTCACCGGACGCTGGCCCACCCACGCCGTGATCACACACTACCACTCGGACCACAGCAGGGGTGTCGAGGGCTACTTCACCGAGGCCGACCGCACAGACATTCGGGCCACCGCTGTGACGCGCGAGCTCGTGCTGAAGCAACGGAGAGAGCCGGCCGACGATCGAACTCAGAGGCTGTGGGCCGACGTCACACTGCTGGACGAGGAAGAGCCGAGCACGATCGACCTCGGTGGACGGACGGTCCGGGTCGTGCCGCGCGCGGGGCACACGCCGAGCGACGTGACGATCGAGCTGGCCGAAGAGAGTATCGTGTGGTGCGGCGACCTGGTCTGGAACGGGATGTTCCCGAACTACGTCGATGCCACACCCTCGATCCTCTCCGACGCGGTCCGCGCCATCGGGCGCGGCACCTGGTCGATCTACGTCCCCGGCCACGGTCCGCTGGCCGACGCGGCGGGGCTGGAGACGTACGTGGCGGTGCTCGACGACATCGAGGCTGCGGCGCGCCGCGCCTTCGAGCGGGGGGCGAGCGCGGAGGAGGCCGGCGCCGTCTACGAGATCCCCGTCGAGCTAGGCGAGTGGACGCTGTTCAATCCGCGCTACTTCGAGCGCGCCATCGGCGCCTGGCTGCGCGAGTTGGGCGCGTCCGGATGAGGAGGCGCACCCACCGCAACGGTCCGCCGGATCTAGCTGTTTCGTTACTGGGAGCGTCGCTCGAGTTCCCTAGCCATACAGCACCACAACCTCATTTATGTTGTTCCACCCGGTACAAGGAGAAAGCCGTGCGGAACGAAAGAATCTGCAACTCGAAGACAGCCGCGACGCTGATCTTCCTGACGGCCTTCGCGTTGG
>JASFTI010000232.1:0-5923 GCA_050053635.1 Gemmatimonadales bacterium | reverse complement strand
TCTTGAGCAGGCGACCAGTGGAAGAGGGGAGGTGGGGAAGCCCAACCATAAAGAACTCGCCCGGACCATTGGGCGCGTCCGGGCGAGTGGGAAGTTCGATATCAGTCTGAAGCTACACGCGGGTCACATTGGCTGCCTGCAGCCCCTTGTCGCCCTGCCGAATCTCGAACTCCACTTCCTGGCCCTCAGCAAGCGTCTTGAATCCCTCCATGTTGATAGCCGAGAAGTGGACAAACACGTCTTCGCCACCGTCAGGCTGTTCAATGAATCCGTAACCTTTGGCATCATTGAACCACTTGATCCGCCCTTTGGCCATCCTGCACTTCCTCCTGCAATGGGGTGATAATTACAGCGACCGTCGGGCCCATGATACGAAGCGCATCTCGGCCTGTCAACGTGAAATTTTCGGGTAAATTTCGGTCCGCTCACTCGGCCGGTTGGCTGGCGCCGAGCCCCGCATACAGCTGGCTGTAGATGCGGACATGCGCCTGAACGTTCTTCACGTACGTTCGTGTCTCCGAGAACGGTATCCGCTCGGCGAACAGCTCGGGGTCTATCCGGTACTCGGGCCGTTGGCGCCAGCGGCGGGCGCGGGTCGGACCTGCGTTGTAGGCGATCAGCGACAACTGTAGCTCGCTGTAGCGGCGCTGCAGGTCGGCGAAGTAGGCGGTACCGAGATGGACGTTGAGCTCGGGATGGTAGAGCAGTTCGTCGCTGTAGTCGCGGACGCCGAGTCGGTTGGCCCACCAACGGCCGGTCGCCGGCATGATCTGGAGCAGCCCGCGAGCGCCGGCGCGTGACGTGGCGTCTGGAGCGAAGGCCGATTCCTGGCGAGCGATGGCGGCGACGAGATGAGGATCGAGTCGTCGCGCGTCGGCTTCGGCGAGGATGATCTCTTCGTAGGCGAGGGGGTAGATCGCCCGCAGCACGCTGGTGCTCCAGCGGCCGCGCAGCGCCGAGTGGGCGCGCCAGCCGAAGAGTACGGCCTGCTGACCGAAACCGTGCTGGGCCAGTGCTACCGAGAGTCCGATCAGCTGTTCGGGACGTTCGGGCCGCGAATTGGTGATCGTCGCCAGCACCGCTTTCGCTTCCTCGTGTAGTCCGGCGCGACTCAACAGGTCGATCACGGTGAGCTTGCGGTCGGTCTCGGCATCGATCGGTGCCGGTTGCGGACCGGGAGGCAAGGTGGTCCAGGGATCGATGCCCAGGCGATCGGCGGCCAGGAAGCCGTAGTAGCCGAAGGGCGCACGGTTGTGGACCTCGCGCAGCAGCCGCTCGGCCTCGGCGGCTCGAACCGCGTCGCCCTCGGCGAGTCGAGCCCGGGCCGCCCAGTAGGTGGCGCTGATCCGGCGGTTGCCGCTGCGCTCGGCGCGACGCAGGCGATCGAAGTGTCGGCGCGCGGCGGCGAAGTCGCCTTCTCGGTAGGCGAGTATGCCGAGCCGGTAGCGTGCGGTGCGCTCCGCGCTGGAGCCCGAGTAGTCGCTGACGAGCTCCTCGTAGATCGTTACCGCGCGCGGCGTGTTCCCCGCACCCTCGTAAAGGTCGCCCAGCAGCCAGAGCGCGTTGAGAGCGGACCCGGTGCCGGGAAAACGATCGGCCACCTCTCTCAGGCGGGCGCGACCCTCGCGGCGCCAGCCGCGGCGATAGGTCGCGCGCGCGATGTAGTATTCGGCTCGTGCCAGGGTCGCGGCGCTCGGCCCGGCGGCCGCCAGCCGCTCCAGCTCGTCCACGGCGGCGTAGTAGTGACCGGCTCGGAACAGCAGCTCGCCGATCCGCAGCTGCACCGCCTGCCGCTCGCCGGCCGGCAGCTGCTGGCGCTCCAGATACTCCTGGTACTCACGCGCCGCCGACCCGGGTGCGCCGGAGCGCTCGAAGCTGCGAGCCAGCGACAGCCGATCGGCGGTGCTCAGATCGGGGAACTGCGAGAGTAGGTCGGCGGCCTCTCGAGCCCGTCGCGGACTGGACCGGATCGCTGCGCGCAGCGTCGCGGCCGCCGCCGTGCTGTCCCCTGCCTCGAGGAGCAGCCGAGCGGCGCGGGTTCGCAACTCGGTCGAGCGACTCCCGACGTTGGGCGCAGCATCGAGCAACAGGCGCAGGGCGCCCTGGCGATCACCGACCTCCAGGTATGCCTCGACTGCTGCCCGGGTACGCCGGTAGAGTGGCACGGTCGTGGCGGCCCGCAGCAGATCGTTCACCGCCAGCGTGTCTCCCAGTTGCGCCAGGACCTCGGCCGCCCGAATCGAGGACCAGGGCGTCAGCTCGGGGGCGATCTCGGCGGCTCGGCTGTAGGCTGCCGCCGCCTGCGACGGCCGGCCCAGCTCTTCCAGCGAGCGAGCCAGGCCGACCTCGGCGATCGCCCTGGGCGCTCGTTCCAGCGAGTATCTCAGGAATATCCGGTAGCCCGCAGCGGCCCGCTCCGCTTCGCCCGTCTCCAGCCAGGCGCGGGCCAGCAGGGCGCGTCCCTCCCCGTAGCCGATCGAGTCGAGCCAGGCCACCGGTTCGAGGCGAGCCACCACGTCGTCCCAGGCGCCGCGTCCCGCGTCGGCCCGGGCGGATAGCAACTCCGCCTCGGGCGTCCCGCTGTTCTGACCGTTCAGGTCCCGCAAGAGGCGCGTAGCGTGCCAGTGGCGACCCTGGTCCAGCGCTTCGGCCACCTCGGCCAGCGGGTCGTCGCTCGCTCCGTCCCCGGGGCCCAGGGCGGCGGCGAGCATCAACAGGCACGAGACGTACAACCGTGAGAGGTGCATACCGTCGTTACATGTTTTGGCGGGTTTGCTCGGCTCAGGACGCAGCGCGGCGGCTCAGGGCTGGAGGGTCTCGACGGCGGCGGCGAGGGTGTGGCGCGAGTCTGCGGTCAAGCGGAAAGCGCCGCTTCCGCTTTCGTCGGTGAAGACCAGCCGCACCTCGAAGCCGAGAGACTCCGTGTAAAGCCAGACCTGGCTCCGTTCCGGGCCGCCCCGAGCGTCGAGGTCGCGGAGAACCTCGTCGGGAGGGCCTAAACTAACATACACCGCACCGCGATCTGTGAGCCATCCCGCAGTCTTCGGCTCGCCGAACCGCGCGTTCGCCTCCCGGATCCTGCGGAAGTAACCCTGGAAGAACTCGTTCTCGACCGTCTCCCGGTCGAGGTCCTTACTACTCCAGAACGCATGCAATAGCCGGGCCCGTTCCCTCGGCGGCGCTCCCCGCAAGTCCTCCAGCGCAGCCGGCGTCCCGGCGTAGCGCAGGTAATCCAACGCTCCCTCGTAGTCGGCGGCCAACCAGTCGGGCGCCAGTGCGACCAGCAGGGTGGTCGAGTCGACGATCTCCGTGCCCGCCAGCCGCGCCTGCAAGCTCAGCGCGCCGGGTGGCAAGCGGACGGTATCGAGAGCGGCGCTGAGGGAGCCTAGGGTATCCGCGTCCGGCGCCGGTGCCAGCGTGTCCGACCAGACGACCTCACCTGCTTGTCTGGCTTCCAGTACGACGCTCCGCTCACCCGCGGAGAGCGTCTCGATGTAGACCTGCGAGTTCACCGGGCGGCCGAACTCGAGAGTGGCTCGGGGGCTCAGAATGAATGACGGCGCTCGATCACGACTCGTGCGGGGCTGCACCCTGTATACGACGATCGGCGCTGTGATCATCGGCGCCGCGAAACGGGGTACCCGCAACTCCAGGTCGGCACTCAATCCGGCGCCCGACGCGACGTCGCTCACGCGGACGTGGGCCGGATAATCGCCGGGCGGAACGGTCAAAAAGCTCTGCGAGACCACGCTCTCGTCCCGGCGCGCCGTCTCCCGGAAAGTGCGGATCCGGACCTCCTGGACTTCGTTCAGTCGCGCGACGGTCGCGCTGCTGTCGCCCACCGACACGTCGATCTCGTAGCGGGCCACGAAGCCGGGCGGCGCGCGACGGAACCGCAGAGCACTGTTGGGCAGCGAGAGGGCGAGGATGGCGTAGGAGCTATCGCCGGGGCCCGGAGCGAAGACGAAGCGGCCGACGGCGGCGAAGCGTTCGTCCCCGGTGAGGAAGCCGAGCTCCTCGTAGACGCGGAGTGGGTCGGGGATCCGCTCCGCTGCCGGGGCCGGGCCCATAACCATCTCCGGGCTCGAGGTGGCCGGCCCGCAGGCCGCCAGGGTGAGCCAGAAGAGAAAGAGGCCACCCCGGGGGTGGCCTCTCCGTCTCGAGACGGTATCCGCTGGGGCGATCACACGGCCTGTGTCTTCGCCTCGATCTCGTGGAGGGCGTCGATCATCTTCTGGGCGCTCTCCTCCATCTCGATCACCTGGCGATCGATCTGCGTCACGAAGTAGTTGTGCGCGATGTTGATCGGGATCGCGATCGTCAGGCCGCTCGCCGTCGTGATGAGAGCGACCTTAATACCACCGGCCACTGTCGTCGCCTCCACCTCGCCGGCCAGCTCGATCGCCTGGAACGCCTGGATCATCCCGATCACCGTTCCCAAGAACCCGGTGAGCGGCGCGACGTTCGCCAGCGTCGCCAGCCAGACCAGGCCACGCTCCAGCGAGGCGAGCTCGATCAGACCGGCGTTCTCGATCGCCTTCATCACCCGGTCGGTACCCTCCTGGTGCCGCCGCAGCCCGGCCAACAGGATCGCCGCCGCCGGGGCCTTCGACTCCTGGCACTGGCGCATCGCCTCCTGGATCCGGTGTTCGGCCAGCAGCTGGTCCGTCTCCGCCAGTATCGCGCGGGTCCGGGCGCCCTTGATCTGCAGGTCGATGAACTTCCAGACGATGATGATTGCGCCGGCGATCGCGAAGAAGGCCAGCGGGTACATCATGAACCCGCCGTCCTTGAACGTCTGGACCAGGTCTAGCCTCTCGCCCTGTCCCAGGGCCTGGGCCACCATGAGCGTGGACAGCATGACTCCGCCCAACTTGAACCTCCTAAGCTTGCAGCGGCTATAGCGGTACCGCTGCAGAGATGATTAGGCCTTGCGGTCGGGGAAAATGCGGAGGCTAAGCTAGACGGAGGGTCACAGGGTTGTCAAGACTCCTGGGAGGGATTCGGGGATTCCGGGATTCGGGGATTCCGGAAGTCGCGAATTGGCGAAGGCGAATAGGAATCCGAGGCATCCGTGGCATCCGGGGATTCCGGGAAAACGGGAATCCCCGAGTCCCCGATACCACGGACTCCACGGGTTGCCGGCGCTCCAATTCCCAACTCCCGAATCCAGGAGATCCGAATCCCAGAGCCCTGAATCCCCGAATCCCCCAATCCCCCAATCCCTAAATCTTGTGGCAGGCCGCCGCTCCGCCTGGGCCGCTTTCCAGCTGGGGCACCTCGCTGCGGCAACGATCGTCCTTAGCCGGGTGTCGGCAGCGGGGGTGGAAGGGACAGCCGGGTGGTGGATCGGCTGGGTTCGCCACTTCGCCCGAGGGCGGGCTGCGCTGGGGCCGCTGGCGCGCGGCCACGGCGGGGACTGCCGATAGCAGCGCCTGGGTATAGGGGTGTAGCGGATTCTCGAACAACGGCTCGCAGTCGCGTAGCTCCACGACGCGGCCCAGGTACATGACCGCCACCCGGTCCGCGATATGACGGACCACCGACAGGTCGTGGGTGATGAACAGGTAGGTCAAACGGAAGCGCTCGCGCAGATCGGCCAGCAGGTTGAGGACCTGGGCCTGCACCGACACGTCGAGGGCCGAGACGGGCTCGTCGGCGACGACGAATTCCGGCTCCACCGCCAGCGCGCGCGCGATGCCAATCCTCTGCCGTTGGCCGCCGGAGAACTCGTGAGGGTACTTGTCCGCCTCATCGGAGTGCAGCCCGACGGCCTCCAGCAGCTCGCCGCTGCGACGTTCCGCCTCCCGGCCCCGGGCCAGCCCGTGGACCTGCAGCGCCTCCTGCAGCGCTCGGCCCACCGTCATACGAGGGTTCAACGATCCGTATGGGTCTTGGAAGATGATCTGCGCTCGTCGCCGGA
>JASFTI010000231.1:0-5965 GCA_050053635.1 Gemmatimonadales bacterium | reverse complement strand
ACCACGGCACCCATGCCGGGCAGCACACGTTTTGTACGCCGAGCATGATTCGACCTCCGCGGGAGAGTTGTTCTTTTCTATAGACATATACCCGCGGGCCAGGGCTTTATTCGCGGTCGCCGCCCCGCTAATTTGTGGCACAGCGACCAATCTCGAGTTTAACCAGTCGAAGGAGCCTGATCATGCCGGGCGCGACACTCAGACCGAAGCCAGCGTGCCTCGCGGCGCTACTCCTCGCGGTGACACTACCGACGGCGAGTTGCAGCCCGGGTTCGACGGGCGTGAACTCGTTTTTCGCCGAGCAGGAATTCTCGTTCGCCCTGGAAGTGACCAGTCAACTGAGCCTGAGCCTCGAGGGGGTCAACGGCACTATCAGGGTGACCGGGGTCGAGGGCGGCGATTCGCTGCACGTAGAGGGCGTTCGCCAGGCTTGGTCATCGAGCCAGGCCGACGCGGATGAGCATCTGAGCTCGGTTCAGGTAGTGATCGACGAGAACCCCGACGACTTCCTAGTCTACACTGATGAGCCCGACGAAGCCGGCGGTCGCGTCTACGTGGTGAACTACGAGATCAGGCTCCCGGACAACCTCGAGGTGGCGATCGTCAATGTAAGTGGCGATATCCTCGTCGAGTTTCTCAAGGACAACGTCGACATATCCAGCGTCCAAGCTTCCATCACGCTCGACGAGATGCAGGGGAACGTATTGATAGAGCTCGTCAGCGGCCTGATCGACGCCGAGGCAACCTTGCCGCTGGATGGCAGCTTGGATATGACGCTCAACGATGGCGACATCACCCTGCAGATCCCCACAGAGACCTCCGCCGATTTGTACCTCGAGGCGTTCTGCTGCGCCTGGGACATACAGAACCTGACTCTCCAGAACGAAGAGCAAAGCCCCCCAGGCACCTTACCAGCGACCCTCTCGGGAACGCTGGGCGACGGTCGGGGCACCATCTCGCTGGCCATAGGCAACGGTATCATCACGTTGATCGGAGTCTGAAACTCGCGGCCAACGAATAGCGTTAATGGCTCCAGGAGCTAGCGGCAGACAATCCCCTTTGATAGGAGTCCCAAACGTGAGACGTATCTCGCGACGCCGAACATATTTGGGGCTCGTGCCCCTGCTACTGGCGACCGCCGGAAGCGCCGGCTGTTTCGCCGACATCTTCGGCAGCGGCGAGCGATCCGCCACCGCCGAGGAGAGGTTCGAGTACGCCCTCGAGCGGGTGAACGAGGCCCGCTTTAGGCTGTTTGGCAAGAGCGGCAACGTCACCGTTACCGCCGTCAGTAGCGACTCGATCATTATCCACGCGGTGCTCCGGGTGACGGCGTCGAGCTCCGAAGCGGCGCGAGCCGGACTGTCCGAGTTCTGGGTGGATGTCGACGAGTCTAGCAGCGAGATCGTGGTCCAGACCGCCCAACCCTCAGCGCTCGATACCCGCTCCTTCGTGATCGACTACGAGATCACCGTTCCGCCGTTCATGCTGTTGTCGATCTTGAACGTATCCGGCAACATCACAGTCGGCGGCATCGGCAGCGACGTGTTCATCCAGAATACCAGCGGCAAGATCGAGCTGAATAATACGTTCGGCCCGGTGCGCGTGCAGACCAGAAACGGTTCGGTCGACGCCCAGGTCGCCGTACCCCTCGGCGGTCATGTGCTGATCAGCACCGGCAACGGCGACATCGATCTCGCCATCCCCGTTACGACCTCGGCGGATATGCTGGCCACGACCGCTAACGGCCAGGTCACTATCTCGAACCTGGAATTCGAGAGCGCGTTCCAGACGCCGAGCGTGGTCAGCGGCAGGCTAGGCGAGGGCCTAGGCTTCATCTCGGCGGCGAGCGAGAACGGCAACGTGGCGGTAGTGGGCTACTAGGACCTCAAGCCTGCCTGGCGACTTGGACGATCGGCTGGCGCGCCGCCCGGCGCGCCGGGAAGAACCCGCCGATCAGCCCCATCAGCAGAGCGAAGATCATCCCGCCCAGCAACAGGTCGGGTGTGACGCGGAAGGCGAACGCCACCTCACTCATCGACACCCAGTTCGTCGTGCTGGTGACTATCCCGTTCAGCGGCAACGCGAACAGACAACCCAGCAGTCCGCCGATGAAAGCGATCACCAGCGCCTCGAAGAGGAAAGAGGAGAGGACGCTGGCGGGCCGGAAACCGAGGGTGAGGAGCACGGCGATCTCCGAGGCGCGGGCGCCCACCGCAGCGTACATGGTGTTGACGGCGCCGAACACTGCGCCGATCGCCATGATGCCCGCGATGAAGACGGCGGCGAAGTTGAGGATCTGCGTCAATAGATACGACTGGTCCGCGTAGAAGTCGTACTCGCGATGCGCATCGACCTGCAACCGCGGGTCGTCGGCCAGCGCCTGTCTGATGGATTCGAAGGCCGCCGGATCCTTCATCCGGAAGGTGACCGACTGGAAGACTTCGCCCCGGAACGCCGGCATGAACTGTTCGTTCTCGCCCCAGATCTCCGACTCGAAGGCCGAGCCAGCGGCGGCGAAGTGACCGACCACCGTCCAATCGCGGTTACCAAAGCTCAGAACATCACCGATTTGCGTATTCGCGAAGCGGCCAACGATGTTCTTGCCGATGATGATCTCCGAGGTCCCGGGATCGATCATCCGCCCGGCGATGATCTCGACGTTCTGGCGCACCTCGAAGACCTCCGGGTTTATCCCGCGGGCTACGACCAGTGCCTCACCGATAGCGGGGCGGTCGAGGCTGACCAGCACGTACACCTCGGGGCTCACCAGCGGGCGACCACCGGGCCCGTCGGCGACGAACGGCATACCCGCGAGGATCTGCGCCGTCTCGCGGCTGATCCCGCTCACCAGCTCGCTGTCGGCCCCGGTGCGTACCACCAGGACGTTCGCGGTCGAGCCCGTCCCGGTCAACGCCGCCCGGAAGCCGCGGGACAGAGCCATCATGGCGATGAAGACGAGCACGACGAGCGCCATCCCCAGCGCGGTGGTCAGGGTTGAGACGGGTCGCTGCCTGACGCTTCGGATATTGTAGATGAGCGGGATCTTCATCGTGTTCTCCAAGTACGGCGCTAGGCCACGCGCCGCAGCGTTCCGGCCACCGGCAGGCGCATCGCCTGCCAGGCGGGAACGAGACCGCTGACTAATCCGAGGGCTAAGGCGATCGCCATGCCGACGGCTATCGTGGCCCACTTGACCTCGAAGCCGGGCAGGAAGCCGGCGCCCTGGAACTCGGTGCCGTCGAAGAAGAACTTAGCCCCGAACACGCCGAGCAGGCCGCCACCCACCGTGATCGCCGCCGCCTCGACCAACACCAGACCGAGCAGCAGCCGGTCGCCATACCCTAGCGTCTTCAGCACGGCCACTTCGCTCATCCGCTCGCGCGCCGCCATCATCATCGCGTTGGCGGCGACCAGCAGTATGGCGAAGAAGACCGCCATGCCGATGACGTTGACCAGCAGCCCGACGTTGCCCCACATGGTGAGAAAGCTAGTCTGGAATGCGCGCTCGGTCTCGGTCTTCGTCGCGGCTCGCGAGTTCTCGAACTGCTCGTCCACCGATCTGGCGACGGAAGCAGCGAGCGCCGGGTCCTCGATCTGCAGAACGTACCAGCCCGGCGTCATCCGACCGCCCGTCCGCTCGTACAGATATTCCCAGTGAAAGAAGAACCACTCGTCGCCGACGGCCGGTTCCGACGGCTCGTAGACCGCGCGGATCGTGAACGGCCAGTCTTGATCGGGCGCGAAGATCCTGCTGCGCAGGTTGACCGTCTGGCCGAGCCGCCAGCCGAACCGTTCCATCAGACCGCTGCCGACGATCGCCGCCGTACGCTCGGCCATGAAGGCCTGCCGTTGCTCGTCCGGCATGACGAACTCGGGGTACATCGGCAGATAGCTGTCGGCCTTTATCGCCAGGCTGGCGAACCAGTCGCGCGGGTCACGATAGATGCCGCCGAACCAGGCGGCCCAGGTCACGTTCTTTACCCCCGGCACGGTGAGTAGCCTGTTATAATACGCTTCCGGCAGCACGAAGGTGATCGAGATCGCGTTGCGCGTGATCATCCGCGTCTCGCTACCCACGTCGCCTGCGTCCTGCAGCGCCGTCACCACCGAGCGCAAAGATACGAACAGGAAGAGCGCCGCCGCGACGCTGAGCGTCGTCAGGATGGTGCGCCGCTTGTTGCGGGCCAGGTTTACCCAGATGAGCCGTGCGTACTTCATCACTTTACCTCAAGCCACGCGGCGCAGCGTGTGCGCTACAGGAAGCCGAGCCGCCTGCCAGGCGGGCACCAGGCCACTGATCAGGCCGAGCACGATGGCGATTGCCATCCCGATCATCGCGGTGCTCAGCTTCACTTCGAATCCGGGCAGTAAGCCGGCGCCCTGGAAGTTCGTCCCATCGAACAGCAGCTTCGCTCCGACCACGCCCAGCAGCCCGCCGATCGCGGTCATCGTCGCGGCCTCGGCGAGCACGAGGCCGAACAGCAGCCGGTCGCTGAAGCCCAGCGTCTTGAGTACCGCCACTTCACCGGTTCGCTCGCGTGCCGCCATCATCATCGCGTTGGCCGCGACCAGTAGGATGGCGAAGAATACGGCGATGCCGACGGCGTTCATCAGCAGGCCCACGTTCCCGTACATCGAGACCAAGCCGGCCTGGAAGGCGCGCTCGGTCTCGGTGCGCGTCGCGTAACGCGAGTTCTCGTAGTGCGCGTCGATCGTCGCGGCGACCGTTGCGGCGAGCGACGGATCCTCGAGATCCAGAACGTACCAGCCCGGCTGCACCCAATCCGACATCTCGTACAGGTAGTCGTAGTGGAAGTAAAACGCCTCGTCGGTCCACCCGGGGAGCGGCGTGTAGACGGCGCGGATGGTGAACGGCCACGTCTGGTCGGGGCTGTAGATCAGGCTGGTCAGACTGATCGTCTGTCCCAGCCGCCAGCCGAACCGCTCCATCAGCCCGGTACCGACCATCGCCGCCGTCCGCTCGCGTCGGAACGCCTGCTCTTGATCCTCGGGCATTACCATCTCTGGGAAGATGTCGAAATAGCCGTCGACGTCGACGGCGAAGCTGGGAAAGAAGTCGCGCCGGTCCCGGTAGATGCCGTGGAACCAGTTCCCCCAGGTCACGCGCCGCACGCCGGGCACGGTGGAGAGCCAGCTGTAGTACGCCTCGGGCAGCGGAAAGACGACGGAGATGGCGTTCCGCACCACCATACGCGACTCGCTACCCACCTGCCGCGCCTCATCCAGCGTGGTGGTCACCGACCTGAGCGCCACGAACAGGAAGAGCGCCGTCGCCACACTCAGAGTCGTGAGGATGGTGCGCCGTTTGTTGCGGGTCAGGTTCACCCAGACGAGTCGCGCGTATTTCACCTCGACAAGACCCCTTTATCGAGGTGCATGATCGCCTCGCCGTGTTCGGCGGCGCGCTGGTCATGCGTCACCAGCAGGATGGTCTTGTCGTACTCACGGTTGAGCCGCTGCATCAACGTGAGGATCTCGTCGGCCGACTTCGCATCCAGGTCGCCGGTCGGCTCATCGGCCAGGATGAGCGTCGGGTCGCTGACGATGGCGCGGCCGATCGCGACGCGCTGCTCCTGGCCGCCGGACAGCTGACGCGGGAAATGGTCGGCCCGGTCGGACAGCCCGACCACCTCGAGCGCCGTCATCACGTGCTCGCGCCGCTCCTTCCTCGATAGTTGCGTGAGCAAGAGCGGCAGCTCGACGTTCTGGTAGGCGGTGAGCACGGGCAGCAGGTTGTAGAGCTGGAAGATGAAGCCGACGTGATTGGACCGCCAGGCAGCCAGCTGGCGCCGCGACATGGCCGTCACCTCTTCGCCGCCGACGGTGATGGTACCGGTGGTCGGCTCGTCCAACCCGGCAATCAAGTTCAGCAAAGTGGTCTTACCGCTACCGGACGGACCCATGAGGACCAGAAACTCGCCGGTATCGATGTCCAAGTCGATGT
>JASFTI010000230.1:0-5973 GCA_050053635.1 Gemmatimonadales bacterium | reverse complement strand
AACCGCGACAGGCCGGCCAGGCTGACGCTGTGCGTCACGCTCAGATCCGGCGCCAGGCCGAACGACTTGCGATCGTTGGTCAGCAGCATCACGCCGCGCTCCACCGACTCCCGCGGACCACGCAGCGCGAACGGCTCACCGCCGAGCCGCACGCGCCCGCTGACGCGGCGCCCCAGCGCGCCGAACAGGGCGTGCAGCACCTCACTCGTCCCCGAGCCCTGCAATCCGGCGAGCCCCAGCACCGCACCGCGGCGCAGAGTGAAGGAGACGCCCTCGACCACGTAGCGCGCCTTGATCGTCGGGTGTGCCACACACAGGTCCTCCACCTCCAGGGCGGGCCTCTCGGACGGCGCCCGCCGCGCTTCACCGCGCGGCGCCAGCTCTCGACCTACCATCCACTTCACCAGCTCCTCGGGCTCGAGCTCGTGCGCCGCCGCCGTACCCACCAGCTCTCCGTCACGCAGCACCGTGATGCGGTCGGCCAGGCGGTAGATCTCCTCCATCTTGTGCGTGATGTAGACGATGCCGCGGCCTCTACGTCGCAGCTCGAGGATGCGCTCGAACAGCGAATCGACCTCGTGCTCGTTCAGCGCGCTGGTCGGCTCGTCGAGGATAATGAGGTCCGCGTCGCGGGCCAGGGCGCGGGAGATCTCCAGGACCTGTTGGCTCGAGATCGGCAGCTCTTCCACCAGCTGACGCGGTGCGAATTCGAGCTCGGTCTCATCGAGGATGCGAGCGGCCTCCGCTTCCTGGAACGCGAAGTCGATTCGGCCGAACCGTTGACTCGCCTCACGCCCCAGGAACAAGTTGTCGGAGATACTCATCGAGCCGACGAGCGAGAGTTCTTGGTGGATCGTCGCGACGCCGGCCTCCACGGCCTCGCTCGGATGAGCGAAGCGTCGCGGTCGGCCGCCCACTTGCAGCTCGCCGGAGAAATCGTCGTAGACGCCCGAGAGGATCTTGATCAGCGTGCTCTTACCGGCGCCGTTCTCACCGGCGAGCACATGTATTTCACCCGGCAGGACATCGAAATCGACCCCGTGCAAGACCTCCACCGGCCCGAACGACTTGCGGATCCCCCGCATCACCACGATCGGGTCGCGCCGGGACGGTTCCTCCGTCCCACTCGCGTGCCCGGTCGCAGTCGGCTCACCCCCGGTGGCGGTCATGATTAGCTACGCTATCACCGGCAGATTGCCCACGGCAAGGGAGGGATCGAGCCATGTACAAGCACCTCGCTATCGGCCTGGCCGCCGCCTGCTTGCTCACCACCGCCACGGCGCAGGCACAGGGAGTAGACGGCACGCTGCTCGACCTGGCGCGTGTCAAAGACGATGTCCACAGCAAGCGCATCAGCAGCTTCGATCGCAGCGGGGGTAACAACGACCGCTTCGAGCGGATCCCGGACGGCGAGCGGCGAACGCTGTTCGAGGTCGAGGGCACCGGAATGATCAACCACATCTGGATCACGATCGCGCCACCCCCACCGGCGCTCAGCCGCAACGACATCATCCTGCGCATGTACTGGGACGGCAGTGAGACGCCCAGCGTCGAGGCGCCGATCGGTCCGTTCTTCGGTCAGGGCTGGGACGAGAGCTACAACTACGCCTCGCTACCACTCGCCGCCGGGCCGGTTAACGGACGCGGCCTGGTCTGCTATTTCGTCATGCCGTTCGCCGACGGCGCCCGCATCGAGGTGGAGAACGACAGCGGACGCACGATCGACGCCTTCTACTATTACATAGACTACGTCGAGCTCGACGCGCTGCCCGAAGACATGGGCCGTTTCCACGCCTGGTACAACCACGAACTGACCGAAGCGCTGCCGACCGGCGAGAACGAGTGGGGCGCGCTGGGCCCGCAGGAAGAGAACACCACGGGGTCCGGCAATTACCTGATCGCCGATATCGAGGGCAAAGGGCACTTCGTCGGCGTCAACTACTACGTCCACTCGCCGAGCCCGATGTGGTACGGCGAGGGCGATGATATGTTCTTCATCGACGGCGAGCCGTGGCCGCCCTCACTGCACGGCACCGGCACCGAAGACTACTTCAACACCTCGTGGTGTCCCGACACGCTGTTCAGCCATCCGTTCTACGGCTACGCCCGCGTCAACGACGACATCGGCTGGCTGGGCCGCACACACGTCTACCGGTTCCACATCACCGACCCGATCTACTTCGACGAGTCGCTCCGCTTCACTATCGAGCATGGTCACAACAACAACCTGACGCTCGATTTGGCCTCGGTGGCCTACTGGTACCAGACGGGGACCCACAAGCCGTACCCGCCGCTGCCGGACCGCGAGGTGCGTGCCCCGCGCCCGTTTATCGGCGTCGTCGATATCCACCGCTGGCGCAACGAATGGCGCAAGAACATGGGTAACGATCCGCAGTTGTGGGGGCGGGAGAGGAGGCCCGATGGCTCGCGCTAGACGGGATCGCCCTGCACGCAGACTAGGAGGATCCATGCTCAGCTCCGTCTTCGCCGCGCTCCTCGGCGCGCTGCTTACGCTCGGCATGACGCCCCGAGCCCTACCGGCCCAGGACGCGATCCAGCTCCGCTTCGAGATATCGTTTCCCGATTCGGTCCGCGCGCAGCCGGTGACCGGCCGGGTCTACGTGATGATCGCCCGGGCGCCGCAGCCCGAGCCGCGCTTCCAGATCGGCCGCACCGGGGTCCCGCTGTTCGGTCGCGACGTCGAGTCGCTGGCGCCGGGCGAGCCGGCCATCATCGACGCCAGCGACCTCGGCTCGCCGGTGGAGAGCCTGAGCGAGATCCCGCCGGGCGAGTACTACGTCCAGGGGTTCGTGAACATCTACGAGCGCTACGAGCGGGCCGACGGCCACGTGGTCTGGATGCCCGAGGACCATTGGGAAGGGCAACGCTGGGAACGCTCGCCCGGGAACCTGTACAGCGCGGTGCGCCAGGTGCGACTCGATCCGGAGAGCGGCTACGTCGTGCACCTCGAGGCGGACCGGACCATCCCGCCGGTCGAGATCCCGCCCGACACCCACTATGTGAGGCGCTTCCGCTTCCAGAGCCCGATGCTGAGCGAGTTCTGGGGCCGGCCCATCTACCTGGGCGCCACGGTGCTCTTGCCGCGGGACTACGAGCGCGAGACGATCGCCTACCCGGTACTCTACCGCCAGGGCCACTTCTCGCTGCGACCGCCCCTACGTTTCCGGGAGGGCACCGAGCTGTACGACGCCTGGATGCGCGATGACTTCCCGCGCATGATCGTCGTCACCTTCCAGCACCCTAACCCGTACTTCGATGACTCGTATGCGGTGAACTCGGTCAACGTCGGTCCGTACGGCGACGCCATCATGCAGGAGTTGATACCGGAGGTCGAGCGCCGTCTCCGCGTGATCGGCGAGCCGTGGGCGCGGTTCCTCGACGGCGGCTCGACCGGCGGCTGGGAGGCGCTGGCGCTGCAGATCTTCCATCCCGACTTCTTCGGCGGCACCTGGGCCTACTGCCCGGACCCCGTGACGTTCACCAACGTGGAAGGCATCGACATCTACGAGGACGAGAACGCGTTCTACAAGCAGTACGAGTGGCGACGCGTGACCACCCCGAACACGCGGCTCACCGACGGGCGCATTTGGCTGACCTCTGAGCAGCGGAACCGCTGGGAGCTGGTGAACGGAACCAAGGGCCGCTCGGGCGAACAGCTCGACATCTGGTCCGCCGTCCACGGGCCGCTCGGCGATGACGGCTACTTCAGACCGCTGTTCGACAAGCGGACCGGTGATATCGACCGCGAGGTGGCGGAGTACTGGAGGGACAACTACGATCTGCTCCACCATCTCCAGACCAACTGGGAGACGCTGGGACCGAAGCTGGTGGACAAGCTCCACATCTACACCGGTGACATGGACAACTTCTACCTGAACGTGGCCGTCCAGGAGATGGAGGCCTGGATGGCGACCACCGAAGACCCCCACTACCCGGGGTTCTTCATGTACGGTGACGGCAAAGGGCATTGCTGGGCAGGGCCGGTCGGCACCGCCGAGCGGCTGAAGGAGATCGCCTCCCACGCCCTGCGCCACATGCCGGAGGATCGGACCGCGCCCTGGTGGCGTTACTGAGGTCGGATCATGCTGAGTCACTGCCTGTACTGCGGTCGGAAGCTCACCGACGATGAAAGCCTCGAGCAGCTGAAACGCGGTGTCCGCGTTTCCTTCGATCCGGAACGCGAGCGCGTCTGGTCGGTCTGTGACCGCTGCCACGGCTGGAGCCTCTGGCCACGCGATGACGGCCACGAGGTGCTCCCGCGGCTGGAGCGCGCCGCGTTCGACCGCGCCCACCTTCTCTACCAGACCGAGAACGTCGCGCTGCTCGACGCCCACGGGCACGAGCTGATCCACATCGGGCGGACCCTGCTGCCCGAGGAAGCCTGGTGGCGCTACGGCCGCCAGCTCAGACGTCGCCGTGCCGCCTACCGCAGTCGGCTCTCCCTGCTGGGCGCCGCGACCTATGCCGCCGTCTCCTACGTCGGCTCGAACCTCGGCCTCTCCCGGATCACCGGCGACTTCTACCCGTCGGACGATCTGCACGCCGACATCATGCGCTGGCGCTGGTTCGGCCGAGAGGCCTGGGCCGGCCGCGCGCCCTGCCCCCAATGTCACAGCGTCCTGATCCGGCTCTTATTCTATCGGACGAGGTTCCTGATTTTGCTGCCATCCACCGAGCGTGGGCTCTCCATCGCCCTCCCCTGCAGCCGCTGCGACCCGTGGACCGTCGACAAGGTCCACCGCCTCGACGGCGAGGCCGCCGAGCAGGTGCTGCGCCGCGTGCTCGCCTATCACAACGTGCAGGGCGCCTCGCAGGACGAGCTGGCCGATGCCATCCGCCTCATCGAGGACGCCGGCTCGGCCGAGAACCTGGTGAGGGGGCTGGCCGCAGAGCGGCGCTCGCTCTACGGCCTCGGGCGCATTCGCCGCCTCGCCCTGGAGATATCGGTGAATGCCAACGCCGAGCGCCGCCGACTGGCCGGCGAAGCCGCCGAGCTCGAGGCGAGCTGGCGGCAGGCCGACGATATCGCCGGCATCATCGAGGAAGAGTTGGCCTAAAGGACAGCCAAGACAACGGATCACGGAGCTTGGTCGGCAGCCTGTTAAGCTCTGTCTGTCACGGACACTACTCCGCCCGCAGCACGTCCATCGGATCGACACCGGCGGCGCGGCGTGCCGGCAGGTAGCTGGCGAGGAGCGCCACCCCGATGACGACCGCCGCCACCGCTACGAAGGTGAGCGGATCCACCGGGCTCACCCCGAACAAGAGGCCCGCCATCAGGCGCGTGAGACCGAAGGCCATTGCGACGCCGATGGCCACACCGACCGCCGACAGGACCAGGCCCTGGCGCAACACCATTCCCTTCACCTGCCCGGCCTGGGCGCCCATCGCCATCCGCAGACCCAGCTCGCGGCTCCGCTGGCTCACCGCATAGGAGATCACGCCGTAGACGCCGATGACCCCGAGCAGCAGGGCCACTGCCGCGGCGACGCCGAGCAACGTTAGACTGAAAGACGTTCGCGCGATGGACTGGCCCATCAGCTCCTCCAGCGACTGGAGGCCGCGCACCGGCAGGTTCGGGTTGATCTCCCAGACGGCGGCCCGAACCTCATCCACGAACCCGGCCGTGCCCACCCGATCGCTGCGAATCGCGAAGCCCATCCCCCGCCAGGTGAAGATCTGGTCGGGCGGATTCCCTTCCCAGAACGCCAGGGTCACCTGTGGCCAGTAGACCATCAGTGGCGGATCCTGGCCCAGTCCGTCCTCTCTGACGTCGGCCACCACGCCGACGACCTCATACCAGCGCGGCGGCTCCGATCGAACCGAGACCCCTTGGCCGAGCGCCGCCTGCGGCGAGCCCCAGTACTCGCGGGCCAGGCTCTCGGAGACCAACACCGCCGGGGCCCGCTCGCGCACGTCCTGCCAGGTGAGCGTCCGGCCCAGGAGCAGCGG
>JASFTI010000229.1:0-5975 GCA_050053635.1 Gemmatimonadales bacterium | reverse complement strand
CTCTTGGCCAAGAGCTGCACTGCCGCGGACGGAAGCAGAGCATACGCCCCGTACGCACACAGACACAGCTGTAAGGAGGGAACCATGCGCCGATACCTGATTCTACTCGTCCCGCTGTTGGCCCTGGCCTGTGACCGCGAGGCGGTAGCGCCAGACCCGGACACCATCATCGCGCCGGCCTTCTCGGCAACATCGGAATGGACTGAGGAAACGACACCGATGGACTGGTCGTACTACTTCCCCTGCGTGGAGGAGGAGCTCCACTGGACTGGGCCGGTCACCTACCGCGACCACTGGATCACCAAACCGGACGGCTCGGTGAGCGTGAACGGAAAAGCCGATTACTACGAGAGCCAGTTCTACGGTGAGGCCTCTGGTATCTGGCTCCCAGTAGCAGGGACTCACAACAACTACAAAGGTGCGTGGATTGGATCAAGCGATTGGGTCGTCAACGAGCGGATCACCATCGAGAACCAAGAGACCGGCGTCTTGATGGACATTGACACCAAGATCCACATCGTGGTCACCGGGAAGGGTGCGAAGGTCGTCACTTGGCAGTTTGCCGCCTGCAGTCTGCGCGACAACTGAGCCACCCAACAAGACTAGACACACCAGCACCTCGAATGCGGCAGCAATTGCGGGCATCCTCATCATAGGGAGGGCAGCGCCAAGCTGCCCTCTCCCCTTCTACCCTGGAGCACGACTGGGAAACGCAATCCAGCCTAGGCGCTATCCGCGTCAGGTCGTGTCCGCTCCCACCGCCGCGGCGAGACCCTCCCTGTAGGTCGGATACCTCAATTCGACTTTGAGATCGCCCTTCAGCCGGAGCCTCCGCACCCGCTTGTTCGCCAGCTTGCGCTGCAGCCGTTTCTCGCCGAGCTGTTTGACGGCCTCCGGTAGCTCCAGCCACGGCGGCCGCGGCAGCCCCTGCAGCTCCGCCGCCAGGTTCGCGAACTCCGACGCCCGGTGCGGCTCGTCGTCCACCAGGTTGTAGACCCGGCCGTCGCCGCCCTTCGTCCACGCCGCCAAGAGGCCACTCACCAGATCGTCCACGTGGATCCGGTTCACCCAGCTGTCGTGCCCCTTAATCAGCACGTAGTCGCCGCTCGCCAGCGCCTTCTTCAGCGTGCGGGCCGGGCCGTAGATCCCGGTGATCCGGCAGATGCGGGTCGGCGTCTGGTAGCTCCAGGCCGCCTCGACGCAGGTCCGCTCCGCATCGTGCCGCGCCACGGCCTCCGGGCTCTCCGGCTTCACCATCGTCGTCTCGTCAACCCAATCGCCCCCCCGATCGCCGTAGACCGCCGTGCTGCTCGCGTAGAGAAACGCTTCCAGCGGCGCCCGCGCCGTCGCCGCCAAGGTTTTCGTCAGCGGGTCGTCTTCACGGCGAGGCGGCACGAAGTAGGCGACCAGGTCGGGACCCAGCTCATCGATCCGCCGTAGAGCCTCCTTGCCGCCCAGCTCGCCGACCAACGGCTCGATACCCTCCGCCTCCAGTTCCGCGGCCCGCGCCTCGCGACGCGTGGTCCCTACGACCCGGACGTCCATCTCGCGCAGCCGCGCCGCCAGGTGTTTCCCCGTATACCCACAGCCGACGATCAGCGCCCGCTTCATCGCCCTTCACCACCGTAGCCGATGCGACCCAACAGCTCCTCCACCTGGCTGAGGATTCGCAGCGTGAGACCCCAGATCGTGTGCCCGCCGTACTCGATCGTCTCGAACTCGCGCTCGGACTCCGCCTCGTGGACGAGCGTACCTCGAGCACCTTTGTCCACTATGACCCGGAGCGGCACCCAGACCGCGTACTCTACCTCCGAGCTGGTGCGCGGGACGACCTCGGGGCCCACCGCGACGACGAACGGCGTGATGGCGATGGCGGGAATGCGCCGCGTGCGCGGGTGAACGTCGTCCAGCTGGCCCAGCAACCGCGCGCCACTCTCCAGGTCGACGCCGATCTCCTCACCCGTCTCCCGCACCGCCGTCAGCCACAAGCTCTCGTCACCCTCTTCTTTGCGGCCGCCGGGCAGCGCCATGTGACCCGACCATGGGTCCCGATCGTGCTCGGCACGCTTGATCGCCAGGAACTCGACCCCGGCGCCCGCCGGCCGCAACATGAGCGCCACCGCCGCCTGGACATCGTACGAGCCGGGCTCCGCCCGTCGCGGCTCCCGGCTCCTCAGCTCCCCCTCTATCCGCTCGATCAACGACTCACCACCCACCCGACCCCCGCCGGCGCCGTCGATCACGACCCCCGCTCCCGACCCTCGTCGAGGAACTTCACATAGCTCGCATACCGCCGACCGGACACCTCGCCGCCCTCCAGTGCTGCGGTCACCGCACAACCCGGCTCGTGCGTGTGCGAGCAGTCCTGGAACTTGCAGCGGCCGAGATACGGCCGAAATTCGGGGAAGCACCAGGCCAGCTCGTGAGTCCCCACCTCCCAGAACTTCACCTTACCCAGCCCCGGCGTGTCGAGCACATAGCCGCCCGCATCGAGGCGGTGGAGCCATGCCGTCACCGTCGTGTGCCGACCGCGCTCGATCGCTTTGCTGATTTCGCCGACCCTGAGACCCAAGCCCGGCTGTAGCGCGTTCAACAGGCTCGACTTCCCGGCCCCCGACGGGCCGACGAACAGCGTGATGTGGTCCGCCAGCCGGCCGGCCAACTCCTCCAGACCGCGGCCGCCCTTCGCGCTCGTGTAGAGGACGGGGTAGCCGATCTCCTCGTAGAGCGCGAAATGCTCGCGGACCTCGTCCGCCCCGGCGAGATCGATCTTGTTGACGACGACGAACGCGGCGATCTCGCACGACTCGGCCAGGACCAGAAACCGGTCCAGCAACTCGAACCCCGGCTCGGGTCGCGCCACCGAGAAGACCGCCGCCAGCCGGTCGACGTTCGCCGCGATGATCTGCTCGCGCCGGCCGTCGGCCGAGCGCCGCGACAGCCGGGCGCTGCGCGGCGACAGATCGGTGATCACGCAGCTCCCGTTCGCCAGGCGATCCACCTCGACCTCGTCGCCCACCGCGACCCGCCCGATACCACTCTTGCGCTTCAGCCGGCCGCGTAGCGCGCACTCCAGCGTCTCACCGCCCACCTCGACCTCGTAGACGCCGCCCACGGTGCGCAGGACTCGCCCCTTCAGCTTCTCCGGACCGTCGCTCATCCGGACACCAACTTGTCGAGTATTAGCTTCACCTCGTGGAGCGTCAGCTTTTCCAACTCGGCCCGCGCCGCCGCCTCGCTCGCCGCTTCCGCCAGGTACTCGGTCTCCCGATGGCCGACCGGCTCGTTACCGTGCCACTTCAGGAAGAAAAGGTAGGCACACCACGGCCCCGCTTCGTCGCCGAGGCCGGCGGGCTCGACGATGATCTCCACCGTGTACGAGTCGCCGTCCGGTCCCTGGAAGGCCGGCGGCCGTTCATGCTCGCGGAGGTATCCGCCAAGTGTTGCGTCTTTCATGATCACGCGTAGTACGTTAGAGGAGGCACGGTTAGGGGTCAACGCGGAGCGCGACGTGAGAACGATTCTCCACGCCGACATGGACGCCTTCTTCGCCGCCGTCGAGGCGCGTGACGACCCGGCCATCGCCGACCGGCCCGTCGTCGTCGGCGCCGATCCAGGCGGCGGTCGCGGCCGTGGCGTGGTCGCCGCCTGCAACTACGCGGCCCGCGAGTACGGTATCCACTCGGCCATGCCGATCTCCGAGGCCTACCGCCGCTGCCCCGACGCCGTCTACCTGAGGCCCCGCATGAAGCTCTATGCCGAGATCTCCGAGCGGATCATGGCGATCCTCGAGGGCTACACCGAGCTCGTGGAGAAGCTATCGATCGACGAGGCCTTTCTCGACGTCACGGGCTCCACAAGGCTGTTCGGCGATGGCGTCGCCATCGCCCGCCGCATCAAAGAGCAGGTCTGGCAGCAGGAGCGGCTCACCGTCTCCGTCGGCGTCGCGCCCAACAAGTTCCTCGCCAAATTGGCGTCCGACCTGGAGAAGCCGGACGGGCTTGTCGTCATCGAGCCCGCGACCGAGCGTGAGTTCCTCGACCCACTACCGGTCGAGCGGCTCTGGGGTGTCGGCCCGAAGACGGCGGGCCAGCTGCATGGCCTGGGCATCCACACGATCGGCGACATAGCCACATTCCCGCTCGACCGGCTCGAGCGCCACCTGGGCCACGGGCACGCCGAACATCTCAAGAAGCTGTCGGTCGGCGAGGACGATCGACCGGTCGCCGTGGGCCACGAGAGGAAACAGATCAGCCGCGAGACCACGTTTCTCGCCGACACCGAAGACCGCGAATACGTCGGACGCACCCTGCTGGCGCTCACCGAGGAGGTCGCCGCCCGCCTGCGCCGCCGCCGGCTGGCCGCTCGCACGGTCACACTCAAGCTGCGGCTCGCCCCGTTCGACACGCGGACACGTCGCAAGACGACCGCGGCCGACCTGACGACGACCGAGGCCATCTATCCCATCGCCCTCAAGCTCCTGGAGGCCGCGGATCCCGGCGACCGCCCCATTCGCCTGATCGGCGTCGGCCTCGCGAACCTACACGAGCAAACCGCCGCTTCGCAGCTCGGCCTGTTCGACGACGGCCGCGTCGCCGATGTCATGGACGAGATCTCGGACAAGTACGGGCACGACGCCCTGAAGCGCGCCAGGCTGCTCGACGAGAAAGAGGAATAGTCCAGCCCACCACTCCCTCCTCAGCCCCGGCCCGCGCATTGTATATTTGTAGTAAGTATTAGCATGGCGCCGATCGAATGGATACGAACACTCGAGTTTCCGGCCCGGATGCGCGAGGAGGTACGCGGCCATGGTTACCGAGACCGGCTCCGTCCACGGAAATGACGCCCAGCGAAAGACGGCCAACCAGCAGTTCAAGGATTCGCTCAACCGCTGGTTCTTCGGCAGCATCATGCTGGCTACGGCCCTCCACTTCGGGGTCTTTGCGTTCTTCCCCGAACTGACGGCGGCTGACTTCGGCCCGGAGTTACCCCCCGATTCGCTGATCGTCGTGCTGCCCTACGACATCCCGCCGCCACCGGAACCGATCGCGCGGCCGGCGGTGCCCGTTGTCTCACCGGTTCAGCTGGACGACGACATCACGATCCAGCGGACCACCCCGGAGGCGAACCCGCTACCGCCGCCACCGCCGGGCAACGTCAGACGGCTCGACGAGCGGCCGGTCTGGGTCCCCCACACGGTGAAACCCGAGATCAAGGACCGGGGGCGGGCGGTGGAGATCATCCTGCGCCACTACCCGAAGATCCTGCAGGACGCCGGGATCGGCGGCACCGTCCTCGTCTCGGTCTTCATCGACGCCAGCGGCCGCGTACAAAACGCCCAGGTGCAGGCGAGCTCCGGGGTCGCGGCGCTCGACGAGGCCGCCCTGAGAGCGGTGTACGAGATCGAGTTCACTCCGGCCTGGAATATGGACAAGACGGTGGCGGTTTGGTCGTCGTTCGACATCACTTTCCAGGTCCCCCAGTAGACGCAGTCTGATTGCACACACGAGGACCCGGCACCGCCTGCGCGGTGCCGGGCCCTCTGATGCACCTCCCGACGGTCCCCAACTCCGACTCGTCACGTCGAGCCCCGTGATGTATACTTAGGCTGCCCTTAGCCCCACCTCCGCCCTAATACCGCGAGCCCGCAACCGATCGAGACAGGCAACGAGGCCATGGCCAGCGAAACAGGCAGCGTCGGCGACGCACATATCCTCTCGCAGACGGCGAACGACCGGTTCAAGAAGTCGTCGAACCAGTGGTTCTTCGGCTGCATCGTGCTGGCCACGGCCCTCCACTTCGGGCTCTTCCAGTTCTTTCCCGAGCTGACTGCGTCGGACGTGAGCTTCGCGGTCAACGAGTTCGAGGCGATCGAGCTGCCGCCCGAAGTCGATATCCCGCCGCCGCCCGAGCAGATCGCGCGGCCTGCGGTCCCGGTGGTCGCCGCCACCGAGCTCGAAGAAGACATCACGATC
>JASFTI010000228.1:0-6037 GCA_050053635.1 Gemmatimonadales bacterium | reverse complement strand
TCTCCGTCTCGATGATGATCGCGTCGACGCCGGCATCGACGAGCGTCGCCGCTTGCGCGCCCAGCGACTCCCGCGCCTCCGCTTCCGATAAATCGCCCAACGGCTCCAGCAGACGCCCCAGCGGACCTATGTCGCCCAACACGAAGCCCGGCCGGTCACCCAACGCCTCGCGTGCGATCCGCACACCGGCCCTGACGATCGCCTCGGCCTGGTCGGCGCACCCGTGCCCCTCGAGCATTAGACTACTGGCGCCGAACGTGTTGGAGGTCAGGCAGTCGGCGCCGGCGTCGGCGTAGGCGCGCTGGATCGCCAGGATGCGATCCGGGTGATCCACGTTCCACCGCTCGCCGCAGCCGCCCGGCTCGAGCTCGCCTTTCTGCAGCTCGGTGCCCACGGCGCCGTCGGCGAGCAGCACTCGTCGTTTTAGAGCATCGAGGAATGAGTCACTCATGATTCCGTCCTGGCGTCGGGCATCGAGTGTCAATATATGTAGGTGTCGACTACCTGTGCGGCAATCGTGAGTTTGAGCATGAATAGCCGGGAACGCGTCGCCATCGCCATGGACCTGGCCGAGCCCGACAGGGTGCCGGTTTTTTGCCAGCTGGCGATCGGCCACTACTTCCTCAACGCCGGCGCTGCGGCAACCGACATCTGGTTCCGGTCCGACTCCTTCGCCGAGGCACTGGTCGAGCTCCAGCGGCGCTACCGCTTCGACGGAATCCTCGTGAACCTCCCGGGCCGCGATCCCGACTTCGAGCGACATATCGAACGAATAGAAGAAGCGGGGACCGAGACGACGATTCGCTGGAAGAACGGTTGTTTCACGAGCGTGCCGCCCGATGATAACCCCCACTATTTCATGCCCGACGGCTCGCGCTATTTGCCCGCGATCGACGACGTGAACCCGGAGTTGCTGTGGTACATCGAGCCCTGGGACCTGACGGGTATCACCTATCCGTACACCTGGGGATTCGAGGCCGGGCCGAGGCCGTTCGACGACTTCTTCCCGCCCTTCCATCTCGACGCCGTCACGGCGGTCAAAGCCCGTGTCGGCAACGAGCTTTCGGTACACTCGGAGATCTTCAGCCCCTTCTCTCAGTTCCTCGAGCTGCTCGACTACGAGGCCGCGCTCGCCGCGCTGGTACGTGACCCCGGAAAGGTCCACGCCTGTCTGGAGCGGCTGGCGCTGGGAGCGATCGACCTGGCGGACCGGCAGGCGGCGGCGGGCGTAGACGCGGTCCTCATCTCATCGGCGTTCGCCGGGGCCGGCCTCATCTCGCCCGACTACTATTCCCAGTTCGTGCTGCCTTACGAGCGAAGGATCATCTCCGAGGTGAAGTCGCGACACACCGGGATCAAGATCTACACGCACACCTGCGGCGCCATCGGCGATCGGCTGCAACTGATGCTGGAGACCGGGACGGACGGGATCGACACCCTCGACCCGCCGCCGCTGGGCACGGTGGAGCTCGAGGACGCGGTGCCGGTGCTCAAAGGAAGGGCGTTCATCAAGGGCAACATCGACGCGGTGGCCACGCTGCTGTTCGGCGATGAGGAGACGGTGCGGGCCGCCGTTCTCAAGCGTCTAGACGCGGCGATGGGAGGCGGCGGCTACATCCTGAGCACGGCCTGTTCGGTGCCGCCGGCGGCGCGGCCGGAACTGATCGAGTACATGAGCGGGGTCGCCATCGAGAACGGAAGCTACTGACGGCTTTTTCCTACAGCCGACAGCGGACAGCCGATTATCGAGTTTCGGCTTTGTCTCGACTATCGACCCTCGATATCGGACTATTCCCCAACCTCAACATCCCACCCCACCCGTCGCATCACCATCAGCACACCGAAGGCGCAGGCGGCCGCACCGGCCAGACAGGTAACCGCAGTGCCGTAATTCCCGAAGATCAGCAAGCCGATGCCGGGCAGGGTCAGGTAGACGATTCCGGCGGCGAGCACCGCGGCCAGCAGAAGCAGCCCGACCTGCCGGTCGGGCTCGACCTCGGGTGCACGGCGCGCCAACGGGCGCCAGCCTGGCCCGCCCGGGCGGACCAGGCGGTAGAACCGCTGTAGTGTCTCCCAGCTCTCCGGCGCGGTGAGGAACGTCGCCGCGAGCCAGGCCGCGATCGTCAACCCAGCGACGATCGCCAGGCGGTACTCGTTGCTCTCGACGAAGCGGCTGACGATGACGAAAAAGGCGAGCGACGCGACCATCGCCACAATCTCGGACCAGGCGTTGATCCGCCACCAGAACCAGCGCAGCATGAACACGGCGCCGGTGCCGGCGCCGAGGGCGGCGAGGAACTTCCACGCCTCGTCGACCGAAATGTCCCGCATCAGGTAGGCCGCCACACTCCCTATCGCCAGGATCAGCAGCGAGGTCACACGCGACACGCGGGTCAGCTGCCGCCCCCGCGCTCCGGGCCGCACGAACCGCTTGTAGAAGTCGTTCACCAGATACGAGGCGCCCCAGTTCATCTGCGTGCTGATCGTCGACATGAAAGCGGCGAAGAAGGCGACGAGCAGCAGCCCGCGCAGACCGACCGGTGCCAGGTCGCGCATGACCATCGGGAAGCCGGCGCCCGGGTCGGCCGCGCTCCGCAGGTCCGGATACATCGCCAGCGCCGCGAACGCGACGAGCAGCCAGGGCCAGGGCCGCACGCAGTAGTGTGCGATCTGGAACCAGAGTGTGGCCAGTACCGAATGCTTCTCGTCCTTGGCCGAGGCCATGCGCTGCACGATGTAGCCGCCGCCGCCCGGCTCGGCGCCCGGATACCAGGACGCCCACCACTGGACGAAGAGCATGATCAGGAAGATGCTCAGCGGCATCCATGGGTCCGCCGCGAAGAAATCGGGCAGATAGCTGAAGGCCTGTTCGCCGCCTCCGAAGTTCTGGGCGACCCGGAGCCGCATAGCGTCGACACCGCCCAGATGCCCGAGCGCGACGACCGCCAGTACAATAGACCCCAACATGGCGACGGCGAACTGGAAGAAATCGGTCACCACAACACCCCACAACCCCGACAGCGTCGCGTACACGCCGACCACGGTCAGCAGCACGACGATCATCAGCCATTCGTTGCCGGCTTGTGCAGTCGTGCCCGCGAACACCGTATGCTGTAGGACGGTGACCATCGCGCCGGTCACCCAGCCGATGATGATCGCGTTGACCAACAGAGCGATATAAACGGCGCGGAAGCCGCGGAGGAACGCGGCAGGTTTACCGCCGTAACGGAGCTCGACCAGCTCGACGTCGGTCAGC
Source organism: Gemmatimonadales bacterium (assembly GCA_050053635.1). GTDB lineage: Bacteria > Gemmatimonadota > Gemmatimonadetes > Palauibacterales > KS3-K002. The sequence continues at coordinate 2,781 of JASFTI010000228.1, read as the reverse complement.
ACGGCGGCCCGGCGCCAGAGCCGCGCGTAGAGGAACACGGTGATCATGCCGCCCAGCGCGAACGACCACCAGAACCAGTTGCCGGCCAGCCCGTGCCTGGCGACGAGCCCGGTAACGGCGAGCGGCGTATCGGCGGCGAATGTGGTGGCCACCATCGACGTGCCGGCCAGCCACCAGGGCAGCGAGCGCCCGGAAACGAAGTACTCGACGAGGCCCCGGCCGGCGCGCCCCCTGAACAGGACGCCTATCCCGAGGGCGAAGGCCAGGTAGGCGACGATGATGGCCCAATCGAGGAGGGTCAGCTCCATAGGGAAGTTGGAAGTTACAGTTCCAGAATTCTATTGGGAATTCTCAACCTGCCCGTCAACGCGCTCCATCCTTGCCCAGCCACCCCATCATCTGCGCCCCGCCAACGGCGACGGTCCCGTAGTTGAGGAACAGCCGCCACACCGCCGTATAGGGCAGGATCAGAGCGGGCGTCAGAAACGGCGCCATCAGCGCGGCGGTCAGCAGCTCGCCGATCCCGGCGCCGCTGGGCGTCGGCATGAAGAAAAGCAGGTACTGGAGCATGATGTGGAGCAGCATGACCTCCATGAACGGCGCCTCGGCGACGAAGCCGCGCAGCACGGCGTAGCCGAGCACGAAGCGCGCGCCGAAGTGCAGAACGCCGCTCAAGATCGCCGCTACGAACAGCAGCTTGCCCGACTCCCAGTAGGCCACGATCCCGGCGTGCAACTCGTCGAACCCGGTGAGCACACGCTCGACCCGCGGGTGGCCGGAGCCCATGATCCTCCGTATGGCACCCCGCGCTACGTTCGGCAGCAGTGCCAGAACCACGATCACCGTCACCGCGAAACCGAAGGCCCACGCCGACCACTGAAACAGCGCACCGGCCGACAGGTTGGCGATCGGTATTCGGATGTCGGCGACCTTGCCACCAGCACCCAGCGCCCAGGCGAACAGGCCCGCCAACGACAGGAAGATCACGTTGGAGAGGAACGACATGGCGTTGATCGCCGCCGCGCGGCCGAACGACAGACCCTGTCGCATGAGACCGTAGATCGTCGCCGGGCCGCTGCCGGTGGACGACGGAGTGATATAGGACATCGCCGTGCTGGCAACGCCGATCTGGGTGCACTTGAAATAAGAGAGCCGACTGTCGTGCGGGCCGACCAGCGCCTTGATGCGCAGACCGCCGCCCAGCCAGCTGATGATGGTGAGCCCGGCGGCCGGCAAGAACCACTCGGGGTTGAAGCGTTGGAGGCTGGCGAGATCCTGGGCCCAGTTCTCCGAAAACAGGAAGGCGAGCAGGAACCCCAGCACCGAGGCGCCGACGAAGACGATCAGCCCCCAGCGGAGAGCCGCGACCGGTATACCGATAACGGTCGGTCTGCGCCTCTCCTCCGCTCCGTCGCTCGTGCTCAGCTTAGCCTACCGCCGAGGCCAGACCTGCCGGCCCGTGAGGTGCAGGTAAAAGCGCAGCCAGAAGCCGGGTCGGTCGTAGTACCGATAGCGGATCGTGCTACCGTCAGCCGTGCGCAGGTTGATCGGCCGCCTGCCGCGCAGCACGATCTTGTCGTCGCCCCGCACATCGAGCTGCATCGGTAAGGTGCGGCGCGGTCCGGCTCGCCGGTAGGCGCGGCGCTGGGCCCTGCGCTCGCGACGCTCTTCCCTGTGCTGTCGGCGCTCCGCTCGGATCTCCGCCGCGCGCCGGCCGATGGCCTCGACCCGTTCGGTCAGTGAATCGCGCCGCGCCCGGGCACCGGCCCGCGCCCGCTCGCCGGCTTCCATCAACTGACGGGCGCCGCTACGTGCCCGCCCGCCGGCCTCTCTGAAGTGGGACTCGGTGCGACGTCGCGCTTCGCCGGCCGCTTCGCCGGCGCGTTCGGTGGTTCGCTCGACCGAGTCGGCCGCGCTCTCGACGGCTTCCAGAAAACGGTCGGCCAACCGCTCGACGAACGACCTTCGCTTGCTTCCGAATAGGTCTAACACTGCAATACTCCTCTCGGCTCTAGAGCAACTGCATCAACTGGCGCGGGTCGAGCTGCTCCCAGTCCATCCCAACGACGACGTGTGCCAGCCCGGACTGCGCGATCCGCATCTGCGCGGCCCGGCGGCCCCAAAAGTAGCTCGCTATCTCGCCGACCGTCGCCGGGGTGGGCCGCTTCGTCCCGTGAACCGCCAGGTGCCGGACCGGCTTACCCTCCAAAATGTCGGTCTCGGTATCGAAGTCGACACCATAGATCAACCGCACACCGAACGACAGGTCGCGAATGTGATCGGGTCGATCGCCCGGCCAGCGGTTCCAGTCGCGCTCGATCTCAGCGATGTCGATCCAGTTCGCCCGCTGTTCGGCGAAAGACCGGAGCTGGCGGGCGATGTGCCGGAGCTCGATGGCGCCCGGCGACAGATCGACGATCTCCTGCCCGATGTAGCCTGGGGGGCGGGGGTCGATAATGATCCAGTGGCTGGGACCGGGCTCTTCCCGATCCGTCGATAAACGCATGGTCGCTTGGTCGTCATATCGGGGCTCGCTCGCACCATCACTGGTAAAATTCAGCATTCGGAGGTCGCTGGGCAACCGCCCCACCCCCACCTACGAATCGAACGCAAGCGCCGTTTCCCAGCCGCCAGGCTTGACCTGGCACCCGGCGCGAGACCAGACTGCTGGGATACACTCCCAACCCGATGACCCCCCTGGTGGGGTGGCCCGTCTGAAGCGGGCCTGGCCGGTTGTACGGCCCAGCGGCCCTAGGCGTATCGACTTGATTCTCTTATATT
>JASFTI010000227.1:0-6133 GCA_050053635.1 Gemmatimonadales bacterium | reverse complement strand
CGCGGCCGCTGGAGAACTGCCCGCCTGGTCCCGCGTGCGACCCGGGCGCCTGCCCCATCTCGCTTCCGTGGCGGAACTACTGACGCGTTGGGCGACCGAGCTCGGTCTGCAGGAAGACGATCGGCTGCGCTGGGCTGCGGCGGGTTGGTTGCACGACTCTCTACGCGATGCGGACCCCGAGTCGCTCGCCGAGAGTGCGGCCGACTATCCGGAACAGGTGCAGCACGGGCCGGCTGCCGCGGCGCAACTTGGAGCGGAGGGTGTAGAGGATCGGGAGCTGCTCGAGGCGATCCGCTACCACAGTCTGGGCAACAGCGGATTGGGCGCCCTCGGCCGCTATCTCTATCTGGCGGACTACCTCGAGCCCGGGAGGCCGTATGCCCCGGTCCAGAACGCCGCCATGCGCGCCGCACTTCCCCATAGGCCCGAGGCGGTGCTGAAGCGCGTTTGCGCTCTCCGCATGCAGGAGGTCTTGAATCGCGGCAGGCCCCTGCGCCCCGAGACGGTCGCCTTCTGGAACGAACTGCAAGAGAGCGGTGGGGCGGCTCGCGGGGAAGGGAGGGATAATTGAGTAGCCTGCTGCGGACGCTGCTGCTCGCGTTGGTGTTCCTCGTGGTCGGAGCGTTCGTCGCTTCGCTCTGGCTCGAGATCCGACACGAGACACCTTTGACGGTCGAGCCACCCGAGGGCCATTGGGGTGGACGGCGGATCCGCGTGGAAGTGCTCAACGGTGCGGGTGTGGACAGGCTGGCCGGTCGCGCCACCGAACGGCTGCGCGAACTCGGTTTCGACGTGGTCTATTACGGCAACCTTGAGTCGTTCGACCGTGATAGTTCAGTTGTCATCGCCCGGCTGGATGATTTGGAGCCGGCTCGCCGTGTCGCAGACGCCCTGGGGCTGCGCCGCGTTCTGCACCAGCCTGACCGGAACCTTTATCTGGACGTGACGGTGATCCTCGGGTCGGATTGGGGCAGCGGCCTCGAGCCGCGCAACCCCGAGCCGCAGGCGCGAGGGGAAGGGCTGTGGTGGCGGCGCCTGAAGCGGGCGGCACGCCGTTTGTGGCCGGGCTAGTCATGTTGATGGCGCCCAGCAGCGCTTTTATCTTTGCTCGTTGGGATTTCATCGTGATTACTGCTGGTATCGAGGTCGCTTGGGAGCATGGAAAGCGGGGCCGGCAGCGCCGCTGGGGATCAGACTATATTGCGGGTCGGCGACTTGCTGGTCCCCGAGCGCGTCAAAGTACCCCTGGAGGGCCTCGATAAGGGGAGTATCCTGGCGGAGCTGGTGGAGCTGCTCGCCCGGTCGGCAGACCTCGCAGCACAGCGCGATGAGATACACAGGGCCGTTTGGGAGCGTGAGGAGGTACTGAGCACCGGTATCGGTGAAGGGATCGCGCTTCCGCATGCTAAGATCGCCGGGCTGGACGCGATCGCCATGGCCGCTGGAGTCTGCAGGGAGCCGGTGGAGTTCGGCGCGCTGGATGGTAGGCCGGTGCGGCTGTTGTTCCTCTTGCTCGGACCGGAGACCGCAGCGGCCTCGCAGGTACGACTGCTGAGCCGCATCAGCCGGCTGTTGAGCGATAGGTCGCTGCGCCGGCGCCTCATGGCCGTCGCGGATGCGGAGCTGTTCTGTCAGATATTGAGAGATGCCGAGCGCGACCTGAGAGGCACGCTCACGGTCGCAAATGATAAAGATGATAAATGAGAAAGTCGCTCAGACCCTCACGTCCGGTTCCTCCCCATCCGTATCGAGCGACTAACGCGTTGGACTGAAACTACACACCCTTAGCGATTGGCTGACCGCATGACGGCATCCCTGTACAGCACTTCCTATCGCACCCATATGGCGGGCGAGCTGCGGTCCCAACACGCCGGCAGCAAGGTGCGCCTGGCGGGCTGGGTCCACCGGCGCCGAGATTTGGGCGGCCTGGTCTTTATCGACCTGCGTGATCGCAAGGGTATCGTGCAGGTATCGTGCGATCCCGATCTGCTGGCGGCCGAGGCGATGGAGAGTGCGCGACGGATCGGCTCGGAAGTCGTGGTCGCGGTCGAAGGCGATGTCGTGGCTCGGCCGCCGGAAGCCGTGAATCCGGACATGGCAACCGGTGAAGTCGAGGTGAAGGCGACGGGGATCGTCCAACTGGCGCCGGCCGAGACACCGCCTATCCTCGTGGCCTACGGTGCGGATGAGGAGCTGGCCTCGGAGGAGTTGCGACTCCGCCATCGCTATCTCGACCTGCGGCGCCCCGAGATGCTGCGGAACTTCGTGCTGCGCCATCGTGTCTTTCAGGCGATCCGCCGCGCACTCGACGAGCTCGAGTTCGTCGATGTCGAGACGCCGATGCTTACGCGGCCGACTCCCGAAGGCGCGCGCGACTACGTGGTGCCGAGCCGCGTGAGTCCCGGCGAATTCTACGCCTTGCCCCAGTCGCCGCAGCTCTACAAACAGATCCTCATGGTGTCGGGCTTCGATCGCTATTTCCAGATCGCCCGATGCTTGCGTGATGAAGACCTGCGCGCCGACCGCCAGCCGGAGTTCACTCAGCTCGACGTCGAAATGTCCTTCGTCAACGAAGACGACGTCTGGACGGTGATCGAGATCGTGATGGCGGCGGTATGGAAGGAAGTGGCGGGTCGCACCGTCGAGCGCCCGTTCCTGCGCCTGTCGTATCGGAGCGCGCTGGAGCGCTACGGGACCGACAAACCGGACCTGCGCATCGCCTGGGAGTTGCGCGACCTGACTGACGACTTGCGGGGTAGCGAGTTCCGCATCTTCCGCGCGGCCATCGAGGACGGTGGCAGGGTGCGCGGCTTCCGGGTACCCGGTGGCGCGCGGCTTTCCCGCAAGGCGCTCGACGGGTTGGATAAAGTGGCACAGGACGCCGGCGCCCCGGGCGCGCTCTGGACCAAGCTCGGCGATTCGGGCGCGCAGGGAGGGTTCGGGTCAAAGCTCTCGCAGGCTGAGCTCGCCGCGCTGAGAGGACGGCTGGAAGTGGAGGTCGGCGACCTTATCGTGGTGATCGCCGGTCGTGATCGGAAAGCGAACGCCGCCCTCGACGCTCTGCGGCGCCATCTCGGGTCGGCCATGGGTGCCGTGGAGGAAGGTGACCGGTTTCTTTGGGTTACCGAGTTCCCACTCTTCGAGCGTGACCCCGAGAGCGGCGAGCCGGTACCGAGCCACCACCCGTTTACTGGACTGAACACCGAGGACGTTGATCTGTTGGAGAAGGACCCGCTGTCGATACGTTCGCGCGCCTACGATCTGGTCTACAACGGCTCGGAGTTCGGCAGCGGCAGCATCCGTATCAACGATTCGAGCCTGCAGCGTCGGGTACTGGCCGTACTCGGTATCGGGCCCCAGCAGGCTCAGCATAAGTTCGGTTTCCTGTTGGAGGCGTTCAAGTACGGGGCGCCGCCTCACGGTGGGTTCGCGATAGGTCTCGATCGCGTCGTTATGCACCTGGCAGACGGGTCATCGCTGCGGGAAGTGATCGCGTTCCCGAAGACCACAGCGGCCCGCGCACTGATGGAAGGTGCGCCGGCGCCGCTCGCCGATGGGGAGCTCGAGGAATTGGGGATCAAGCGAATTGGGCGGACCGATGCCTGACCAGTCGACTGACTCATCGCAGGTCATACAACATCGCCTGGCGGCCGAAGGGGCGGACCAGCTCATTCTGGCTGGCGTGAACGATGTTAACCTCCAGGAGTTGACCCGTCTTTTCGGATGCCGTGTCGTCTTGAGAGATGACCAGGTCGTGCTCTCGGGCTCGCTGGCCGACGTAGAGCGTTGCGTCCCCGTCGCTCAGCACATGATCGATCTCGCTCGCATGGAGACGCCCTTCGCCGTGAGCGATATCAGACGCTTCGCCGATGTGGTTACCGCGAGCGAGGGCCTGCCGGCCAGCGCCCTCCAGGGTACCAAGATCATCCTGCCGGGCTCGCGGAAGGTCATTACGCCGAAGTCCGCCGGTCAGAAGCTCTATATCGATGAGATCAACCGCAGTGAGATCGTGATCGGTGTCGGCCCGGCGGGAACCGGCAAGACGTACCTCGCCGTGGCTATGGCGGTGGATGCGCTCCACAAGAAGCGCCTGCGCCGTATAGTCCTGGTGCGCCCCGTGGTCGAGGCCGGCGAGCAACTCGGCTTCCTGCCCGGCAGCGTGGAAGAGAAGGTCGACCCCTACCTGCGGCCACTGTACGATGCGCTGGGCGACATGATGCCGCCCGAGCAGCTTCGCCGGGCGCTGGAGAACCGGACACTGGAGATCGCGCCGCTCGCTTACATGCGTGGCCGCACGCTGTCCGATGCGTTCGTTATACTCGACGAAGCTCAGAACACGACCATCTTGCAGATGAAGATGTTCCTGACGCGGCTCGGTGTGAATTCGAAAGCTATTATCACCGGCGACAAGACGCAGATCGACCTACCGCACCGCGAGGACTCCGGATTGCTCGATGTCGAGCGAATACTGCAGGGGATTGACGGGATATCCTTTGTCTATCTGACCGAGGTGGATGTGGTTCGCCACCACCTGGTCAAAGAGATTATCAAGGCGTATGCCCGGGGCCGCTCGGGCAACGATAGTACCCAGGAGAGCGAATGAACCCGGGTCGCAAGAGCAAGATGAAGGTCCGGATACGCTACATGATGCGTGAGCTGGCCAGGCGGCCCAGCGTGCAGGTCTTTGTGCGGCGCTTCAGCCAGGGCTACAGACTGCTTCTGCTGATCTCCGCGGCCCTCGTCATCGTCTTAGTCTTTCCCGGAGGCTCCGCTCGAGACTTCGCCGGGCTCCAGGTACCTATGGTGGCGCAGGAGGACGTGATCGCGCCGGTCACGTTCGACGTCTACAAGTCGGAAGCGGAGATGACGGAGGCGCGGGCGGAGGCTGCCGCCGGCGTCGTGCCCTTCTTCGACCATTCGCCGGAGCTAGCCGACACGTCGCTCGCCGCCGCGGCGGCGTTCTTCGACTCCGTCGAGGCTGTTGTCTCCAATGCCGGTGGCCGGGAGGAACAGGGAGCCGCCGTGCGCGCGCTACTCGACGAGTATCGGATCGCCGCATCCGAGGAGCAGGTGGAACTGCTGATCGACTCTGAGTCGCGTGGCCAACTGGAGAGCGCCATCGAGTCGGCATTCCAGCGGCTGTTGCGGCCCGGCGTCGTCCGGGCCGCCGACTTGGGCGACGTGGCCTCTAGCGCCGTCATCGTCCGCTCGGCCGATAGCGCAGGCGGCAGGCTGGAACACGGCGACTCGCTGACCACGATGCAGCAGTTCTTCGAGGATGCCGGTTCGCAGTCACCTGCCGAGGTCGGCGTCGACGGACGCCGCCTGCTCCACAACATCGCCGTCCGCTTCGCGCGGCCGACCATCGTTCTCAACCAGGAGGCGACGGAGGCGGCGCGGAACCAGGCGAAACAGGCCGTCAACCCGGTCAAGTACGAGGTGCTGGAGGGCGAACGGATCGTGGAGGCGCATGAGCGGGTCGGTGCCGAGCAACGCGAGCGCCTCCAGGCGCTTCGCGACCATCTCAGCGAGCAGGAGGGCGCTCGTGACTGGCCGGCGAACGTCGGCGGCTTCCTTTACAACCTCTTGTTGCTCGCCGTTCTGGGCTTGGTCTTGAGGTACTTCCGCCCCGGGGTCTACGCCTCCAGCCGCTCGCTCACCCTGATCTGGTTCCTCGTGCTGGCCGTAGCGGGAGCGGCGGCGCTGATCTCGAGGACCGACGCGGCGTGGCAGCTGATCCCGGTAGCGTTTGCCGCGCTCACCATCGCGACTCTCTACGACGGCGTGCTGGCGTTGCTGGCGGTCTTCGTGCTGGTGGCCCTGATTTCGTCCGGCCCGGCGTTCGCCGGCATCGTCGTGCCGTTCTTCACGGTGATGGGCGGAGCGGCGGCGGCGTTGAGTGGTAGAGTCGTGCGACGGCGCGCGCACACCTGGACGTTCGCAGCCGTGATCGCCGGCGCTTACATACTGGCCGCGTTCAGCCTTGGCCTGATGGGCCTTCAGAATAGCGAAGCGGTCATTAAAGGTGTGTTCTGGGGCACGGTGAACGGCGTGGGTTGCACGTTGCTCGCGATGGGCATTTTGCCGCTGGCCGAGTCGTTTACGAAGATCACCACGGACCAGTCGCTGCTCG
>JASFTI010000226.1:0-6135 GCA_050053635.1 Gemmatimonadales bacterium | reverse complement strand
CACCGGAATCGACACCCATGGCGATGTCAGCTGACTGCTGGTCGATCGAGGTGACGACGGCGCAGGTCTGGTGATCGAGGCCGAAGCGCGAATCGACGTAACCGATACCCTCGATCGTCTTCCGCACGATCCCAGGGATATCGGCGGGCGTTGCGGTCGTAATTTCGCCGGCGATGAAGGCGAGGCCCGTGGTCACCAGGCACTCCACGGCCACGCGTGCGTTCGAGTCCTGTTCGATAATGGTATCGAGGATCGCATCTGAGATTTGGTCGGCGACCTTATCCGGATGTCCCTCGGTTACGCTCTCAGAGGTGAACAGACGTCTTCTCGACAATTCCCCACTCCTGCCATCGGTAGCTGTTCCCCACCGCCCGCGGCGGCGATCCAGCGGCGCCTGCATCAACAAAAACGAACGAAGGTACCTACTTAGTCGGAGTGTGACAAGCTATTATCGGCGTTCACGGCGGAAAGATCGACGACTTCGCCCAGCGCCCTTACCATCTTTTCACGGATCTCCCGCCCCGTCTCGGCGTTCAGCAATCCGCCGACGACTTGCTCCACCACGCCGAGGTCGATCGAGCGAATCAGCTTCTTCTGACCGAGGATAGCGCTGGGCGCGCAGCTCAGATTGCGTACTCCGAGCCCCAGCAGGAGCAGCGCCCCGAGGGGGTCGGAGGCCGCCTCACCACACACGCAGAGCGGAATCCCCGAGGTCCCGGCAGCCGCCACGGCGTCACTGATATACCTGAGTAAGGCGGGGTGATAGAGGTCGAAGAACTGAGACAGCTGGGCGTTGCCACGATCCACGGCAAGCATGTACTGGATGAGATCGTTGGTGCCGAGACTGAAGAAGTCGACATAGCGGCCCAGGACGGCGGCGATCGCCACAGAGGCTGGGGTCTCGAGCATCACGCCGAGCGGACATTCGGCGTGCTCGATGCCATCGCGCTCCAGTTCGCGTCGCGCTTCATCGATGACGGCTCGGATCCCGCGGATCTCGTCGACCGAGTTCACCATTGGCACGAGCAGACGCACCTGTCCGTGAGCAGCCGCCCGGAGGACGGCCCGAACCTGATAGTGAAACAATTCGGGCATCATTTCATAGATCCGAATGCCCCGCCAGCCCAGGAATGGGTTTTCTTCGGCGATGGGAGGCAGGAACATCGGGAACTTGTCACCTCCCAGGTCGAAGGTTCGGATCGTGACCGGACGAGGCGCCATGGTATCGACGACGCTCTTGAAGGCCTGGAACTGCTCCTCCTCGGCCGGGACGGCGGTTTTACCGACGACGAGGAACTCGGTGCGGAAGAGCCCGACCCCATCGGCATTCACTGCCGCCGCGGCGCGGGCATCGGCGGGAAACTCGAGATTAGCGTGGAGGCCGATCCGTACTCCATCGCGTGTCCTGGGTTCCTCTCCGATTGTACTCTCGAGCAGTCTTTCCGTCTGTCTGGCCCGCTCGTCGCGATCGTGGAACCACCGCCTTTCCGACTCGCTGGGCGCGATGACGACCTTGCCGCGCCGGCCGTCGAGGATGATCTCGACGCCGTTCTCGACGCGATGGGAGAGATCGCCGAGCCCGACCACGCAGGGCAGCTCGAGTGAGCGAGCCAGAATCGCGGCGTGCGACGTTCGTGTGCCGACATCGGTGGCCACACCGAGAACGCGACTGCGATCGAGGTCGACCATGCGGCTAGGCGTCAACTCGTGGGCCACGATTATGACGGGCACGCTGTTATCCGCTGCGATTTCGGGACCGGGGATGTCGATCAGTGTCTCGAGGAGGCGCAGCTGTACGTCGAGCAGGTCGGCCACTCGATCCATCACCCTGGCATGGGTCGCGTCCAGCCAGCGCGAGCGGAATTCGAGGACCCGAAGGCTGAAGGCACGCTCGGCGGTGAGGAAGCTATCGCAGATGTAGGTGAGGGTTCCCTCGACGAGGTCGGGGTCTTCCAGCATCATGAGCTGGGGGTCGAAGATCTTGGCCTGAACCGAGCCGAGGTGGCTCTCGACCTGATCACGCAGACGCGCGGTACGCTCTTTGGCCAGCTGGCGGGCCCCCTGGAAGCGGGCGACCTCCGCTTCGATCTCATCGGGAGCCACCGTCGCGTGTGGAACTTCGAGGCGCGGCCAGCGGGCCACGAAGGCGGGCCCGATAGCGATCCCCGGGGCGGCGGGGATCCCCTGCACCATGGTGCCCACCGGGCTCACTCCTCGCCGAAGCCGTCGGCGACCAGGTGGACGAGGGCCTCGACGGCCTCGCGGGCATCGACACCGCGGGCGCGAACCTGGATCGTAGATCCCTTCTCGGCAGCCAGCATCATTACGCCCATGATGCTCTTGCCGTTGACCTCGAGGCCATCTTTGCTCACCAGAATCTCCGACTCGAACTTGCCGGCTAATTTCACAAACTCGGCCGCCGGCCTAGCGTGCAGACCGTACACGTTCGCCACCGTGACGTCTCTTACCTGCTCTTGTTCGTCCACGCTTACCATACGGTGCTACCTAGAATGACGAACGCTAGCGACCCAACGAGGAGGCCGAGGACAGCCACTCGACCGGCGAGCCCAGGACGCCCGTAGCCAGCGACCGCAAGGGCGAGAGCGATGCCGGTCGCAGAGAACGGGCCGATACTCCCGCCACCGCCGATGGCCAAGGCCAGCAGCGGCACTATAGCTCCACTGACGACAGCCAGAGGTATCGTAAGGCGATCGGGCAGGCGCCGCAAAGGCGAGCCCATCAGAGCACGACCGACCTCACGCCCTTCCCTCCATCCCAGCCGCAGGCCCCAGCCCCGTAGCCAGAGGTGGACGGCATTGTAGCTGGCCAGGAATACTCCGACGGCGACCCACCAGGGAACGCCCAATAGAAAGATAAGAAAGGCGAGCAGCGAGCATAGGGGTCGCCAGCGCGCCCATACCAGCCGGTCACCCAGGCTGCCCAGCGGGCTCACGACCGCCCGCTTGAAGCGCTCGATCTGGGCGGAGTTCGCACCCTCCGACTCCATGCGGGCCAGTGCAGCGATCGCCACGGTGGAGAGGTATGGGTGCGCGTTGAAGAAACCGCTATGCCGGTGCAGCGCCTTGGTCAACTCGGTTCGATCAGCCCGGTACAGCCTGACCAGTGCAGGGATGAGGGCGAACCCGAGCCCGGCGCCCTGCATCGTCCGGTAGTTCCAAGAGGCCTGCACCAGCAGGCTACGCAGGAGGAGCCTGAGCCTGAGTGCCCGGCTTAGCGCAGCCATAGCCCAATTATCAGGCCGAGGGCGGCGCCCACCCCGGCCGCCAGCCACACCCGCCGTCCCCGTGCCATCATCCGAACGTCCACACCTATTCCCAAGCTCGTGACGACCAGGACAGCCAGCGTCGCCGCGGTCGCCGCCCAGCCGGGCGGCACCTCATCGAGGATGCCCGCCGCCAGCACCAAACAGAGTACCGCCCCACCCGTAAGGCTGGTTGCCCGTAACAGATCGAGGGCCAGCGCCGAGAGGTGGCGGGCCGCCAGCTGCCCCGTAGACTCCATCGCCGCCCCTTCAGCCGCCACGAGCCGCGCGTTGAGGTGGCGCAACCCGTAGACGCTCCAGCTGCCAAGCCAGCCCACGACGACACCGAGAGCCACTGCGACGAGCAGCGTTGCAGGGCCCGTCGTCCAGAGCACGGCAGCGCCGGCGGCGGCCACGGCCGCCGGGCCAGTGTCCCAGCAGCGGCTGGCGCCGATCGGGAGCTGGCGGAGGCTGAGGATCTCGAGGACGGCACCGGCCCACATGCCGGTGACCGGGTCGCCGAGAATCAGTCCGGCGAGCGGCGCGGCGACGATCGGGCGAGAAATCATCGCCTGGGCGAAGGATACCGAATCGACCCCAGTCAACCCGCCGAGAAGCGTCAGGGCAACAAAGGTTGAGACTTGCAGCGCTAGCTCGCCTTCATCTCGAGAAGCTCATCGAGCCGGACTCGGCGGGCGTTTGGCACGTCCTGCGCGCTGACTCGCACGTCGGCGCGCTGCAGGCGTCGCAGCTCCGCCCGGTCCTCGTCGCTGAAGAACAGATAGGGCAGCACACGCTTGCGGCCCGGCGCGCTGTGCAGACCACCGAGGTTCACCTCGACCTCTGCGAGGACGCCATGCTCCGCCAGCCGCCGCATCGTACCGATGTCGCGAGTCAGGATGAAGCCGCGGGCGGCGTTGGACGCCCAGCTCGGAATCTGGCCCAGCGCGTCGTCGACGCTCCAGAAGACTGCCTCGACCTCGTCGGGCAATCCCGCCCGGTAGAGGTCCTGCTCCCATTCGCTCTGTGCGAGCTCGTCATCGATGACGGCAATGCGGTCGAGGCCAAGCTGAGACCCCCAGCCGACGACGACCTGTCCGTGGATCAGCCGGTCATCGACCCGGCACAGGAGAATCGGCATCGGTATCGTATTCGATCGAAACGCCCACGTGGGAGCGGAGCCGCTCGACGATCTCCTGCAGCGGGAGATCACGGTGAAAGACGAAATCGAGGAGCAGCGGTAAGTTGACACCGCAGACCACAGCCACCCCAGGGTGACGGTACTGGAGCCGTCTGGCGGCAAAGGCGCAACTGCCGCTCGGCAGATCCACGAAGACCACACTCTGGCCGCCGCAGACCAGCGACTCTACGTGCTCTTCGAGCGCCTCCGGCGTCATGCTCGCGTTGTCGACCGGGGTCAGCCCGTCGTGCGAGCCGGTGATCCCGGCCACAGCGTCGAGCATACCGTCCGCGAGCTTGCCGTGGCCGACGAGAATCCCACGGACCTCACTCATAGTCTTCCTCGAGGTACTCCCGTACAGGTGCCATGACGTCCTTCAATCTATCGTTGAACGCTGCGGCCGCATGCACGCCCGAATAGCGCAGCAAGTGGTCCATGGCGACCACTTCCGATATGACCGTTATGTTCTTGCCCGGATTCAGTGGTATGTTGACGCGGCGAATGGGGACATCGAGGATATCGGCCTGATCGGTCTCTAGCCCTGTCCGATCGTACGCTTCGTGCTGCCGCCATTCCACCAACTGCACGACGACCTCGATGCGCTTCTGCTGTCGTGTGGCCCGGATGCCGAACAATGCCCGCACGTCGACGAGTCCAACCCCGCGGATCTCCATGTGATGGCGAGATAGTTCGTGACCGCAGCCGATAAGCACATCGTGACCCGGCCGCGAAATCTGCACTACGTCATCAGCGACCAAGCGATGACCGCGCTCGACCAGGTCGAGCACGCATTCGCTCTTGCCGATTCCGCTGCGCCCGACGAACAGGAGCCCGACCCCGTAGACGTCCGCTAGCGAACCGTGCACGTAGGTACGTGGCGAGAAGCGATCGTTCATGAACGGGATAATCCGGCGATAGAACTCGGCCGTCTTGAGTTCGCTCACCACGACCGGTGTCCCATGCCGCTCGGCTACCTCGAGCAGGACGGACGGCAATCGCTGTCCCTTAGTGGCGATGATACAAGCGATGTCGAATGACAGCAGTGTCTGTACAGCCTCGCGGCGCCGGCCCTCGTCGAGGGAATTGAGGTACGACACATCGGTCTCACCCAGCACCTGGATCCTGCCGCCCACGAAACGGTCGGTGTAGCCAGCGAGTGCCAGGCCGGGACTGGATATCTCCGCCCGCTTGACCTCACGACCGAGGGCGCGCTCTCCACCCGTGACCAGGCGGAGGCGGAGGCTTTCGCCGCGCAGGTCCAAGAGCTCCTGAACCTTGAGGCTCACGATTCGTTCCCCTCTCTGGCCTCCTGAGCCGGAATCTCCTCATTGAGTCGCGGCGCCTTGTGATTGACGCGCTTGTCACGTAGCCGCTTGAGCTGGCGAGCCAACTTCTCCGACAATCGATTGACAGCCGATCGGAAATCGCCGGCGACGGCTTCGGCGTGGATATCGTAGTCTCCATCTACAAACGCACGGGCCTCGACCCGTTTCTCTCTTTTCTCTTGGGTTAAAGTGACCTCGACCCGCGACGTGCGTTGATGGTAGCGGCCCAAACGCGACAGTTGGTCTTCGACGTGCCGCCTCAGCGCATCGCTGAGCTCGAAATGACGAGCGGTCAGGTTGATTTTCATTTCGCCTCCGAAGCAGACTTGTTGAAGTGAACTCGACCCCGGAGGGGGCCGTCGGCGAGA
>JASFTI010000225.1:0-6149 GCA_050053635.1 Gemmatimonadales bacterium | reverse complement strand
TAACCCTGCCGCACCATCAGGTCGAGTACCAGGTTGCGCCGCTGCAACGCGGCCTCGGGGTGCAGGAACGGCGAGTAGCGTGAGGGCGCCTTGGGTAGCGCGGCCAGCAATGCCGCCTCCGGTAGGTTCAGCTGGCTGGCCGATTTGCCATAGTAGTTCTGCGAAGCCGTCTCGATACCGTACCAGCCGTGCCCGAAGTTGATCTGGTTCAGGTAGCCCTCGAGGATCTCGTCCTTCGTATACAGCCGTTCGATGTCGCGGGCGACCTTCGCTTCTTTCACCTTGCGCAGCGGCGACACCGCGAAACCGATACGCTCCGTAAACTGGTTGCGCGCCAGTTGCTGCGTTATCGTGCTGCCGCCCGGGCGACCCGGTCCGTAGATCGCGTACTCGATCGTCGCCCGCGTGAACCGCAGATAATCGAGGCCGTGGTGCCGGTAGAAGCGCTTGTCCTCGATCGCTACGAACGCCTGCAGCACATAATCCGGCAGATCCCCCAGGTCGATCACCGTCCGCCGCTGCTGAAAGAACTCGTGGATCAGACTGCCGTCCGACGCATAGAGCTTCGAAGACTCATCAGGCTCCCAAACCGTAATCTGAGCGATCGATGGACAGCGCTCGTCCATGCATACCCTGTTCCAGGCCGTCCAGAGCAGCCCCAATCCCAGGAAGCAGAGGAATAACAGGCTCAGCGCCAGCACTGTGTGCCAGGGACGCCAGCCCCGGACGATGCGGGAGAACAGGCCGGGCTGCTCACCGGCGCCACCCGCGCGCCCCTCGGCCGGCTCCGCTGCTCGCCGGGAACGTGGCTTCTGAATACGTCGCTTCGTGCGCTCGAACATCAGGCTCTTGCCTAGCTTCGTTTGGTGATCAAGTAGGCGATCAGGCCTCTTCAACGGCCAGAAAGACCCGTCAGCGGGCCCTCTAGGGCCCGCATACAATATTGTGGATCGACCATCACAGGCTACCCCCGGCCGCCGGCCCGGGATCCCCATCCGCCCGCGCCCAGCCGGCGCTCTAGCGCCTGCGGGTGCGGAACCGTCCAGCGGTTTTTGGGTAAGACAGTCGGTATCCCTTTTGAGATCTCGGCGCGCGCCTGCATGACCATTGACAGGCGCGATCCAGTGCCTAATGTGGCGAAGGTCGTTCTCGCCCTTTAACAGCTCGTCTGCGCGGACCGGAGTGCCGGATCGCCGAACGAGCCGCTGAACGTTGTAATGCAATTGGGAAGGTGAGTGGATTATGAAGAGCGCCGGACCGAAAGCCTCGAATCTGGGTGGAAGTCTCCTGCTTGTCTTCTTTTTCGCGCAGGCACTTTCCGCGCAGGAGTGCCTACTCGAAGCCAACGAGTACACGAACGAAGCCGCCACCCAGATTCAGAACGCCCGCGGTATGGAGGAGGAGGCCGAGCGGGTACCCTACTATCAGAGGGCGCTCGAACTGCTCGAGCAGGCGATCGCGGAATCGCCGGACGATCCAGCCGCGCTCTGGTTGTTCGGCGAAGTTTACGTCGGCCTCGGCGACTACGTGGCAGCGGACTCGATACTGAATCGCTTGTTGGAGGTAGCGCCTGCATGCGAAGAGCGGGCAGAGCAGACGCGGCATTCCGGTTGGGTGCACTCGTACAATGAAGGTCTCCAGGCGTTTGCAGCCGGCGATGTGACCCGTGCGCTGGCGGCATTTCAGAAAGCGAACCTCGTCAAGCAGGATGCGCGCTCCTACAACAACGTGGGCTACATCTATCACCAGCAGGGTGAGACAGAGAAAGCGATCGAGGCCTACCGGATCTCCCAAGAGGTAGCCACCGAGGCGGAGCCGCGTCGTGCCGCTACCATCAACCTGGCGGAGCTGCTGACAAGCGTTCAGAGGGTTGGGGAAGCGTTGGAGATGTACGAGGACTACACGGCGAGCTATCCGGATGATGCCTTTGCCCGTATTAACTACGCCGTCCTGCTCGCCCAGGCCGGCGAGCGGGAACGCTCCGCGGAGCTGTTCAACGAGCTGACGCAGCGCGAGGACTACACGTTCGAGGAATGGAACGAACTCGGTGTCGGGTTGCTGCGGGTGGGCGCCTTCGGCGAGGCGATCCCGGCTTTCAAACGGGCCCGCGAGCTCCAGCCGTTCAACAAGTACGTCATGGCGAACCTGGTGGACGCCCAGATCGAAGCGAAGCTATTCGCCGAGGCCTTGCCTCTGGCCGACACACTCGTCAAATGGTACCCCTACGCCGGCGCTCAGTACCCCCCGCTGGCCAACTGTTTGTCCAGGACCGGCGAGGCCGGCGAAGCACTCGTGTATTTGCAGCTCAGACAAGGCCTGCCCTTCGAGTTCGAGGGCGTCAACCTCACTGAACGCAGTGGCGGTAGGTACGTCGTCCGGGGCCAGGTCGTCGGGCGCGGCGGTTCGGTCGGCGAGAGAATCGCTGTCCCCTTCGAGTTCCTCGGTTCGACCGGCGATGTAGTCGCCAGCGGGGATCTCGAGTTCCTGGTGCCGCCCGCCGATGTGACCCGTACGATTCAACTGGAGATCGAGTCCGAAACTCCGATCGCCGGCTTCCGCTATAGCAGAGCGGAGAGTGAGGGCCCAGGTTAGCTGCCCGGCTCGCAGGTGTTCCGGAGCATGGCCCGCTTCGCACAGAGCCCGCTTGCCACGAGACTCTGTCGCGGCTCGAGGACGACGGCCGAGAGCGGTAGCCCGGCGTCGGGTCACCTGACGATCTCGATCGAGCGCGAACTCGTCAGTGTTTCCCTCCCGAACGGCGTCACCTGGAGCGTGAGGATGTACTCGCCGGGCTCGAGGTCGTCCGGGAGGTCGATGGCCAGCGAGCGTGCCAGGACCGCCGTCGACGAGGGGACCGCCTCCTGCCAGGCGAGCGTTAACGGCTTCCTGCGGCTCGCCAGTCCGAGCCATTCGGCCGTCTTCCGCAGCCAGCTCCCGCCCTCGACCACCAACGTCAGAGAGACCGACAGCTCTTCGGCAGGCAGGCCGAGGCCGAATACCTCCCAGTACACTCCCAGCCGCTCTCCGGGGCGCGCGCGCTCCAGCGGGCGCGCGAGTCGGACCGCTGCGGCCAGCGAGTCCGGCAGCGTATCCACGCCTTCCAGCAGCAGCAAATCTGACAGCGCCAATAGCCCGGTGGGGACCTGCGCCAGTCGCAGCCCGTAACGGGATCGAGCCGCCCGGCGGTCGCTGCCTGACATTAGCTCGAGGCTGAGCAGTGCAGGTTCTGCTTCTACGACTGCGGTGAGCACGCCCGTAACGACACCCCGGCGACCGACGACCACCGGATCCGAGGCGGGATCGCGCGAGATGATGAGCGCGGCCTCGTAACTAGCGCTGTCGATCGGCCCCTCAGCGATAAGCTGATAGGCGGCGACGACGATAGCCGAATCGCCACGCGGGAAGAGCGCCAGCTGGTGGTCGAGCTCCTGGAACGACGACGCGTAGGCCGGTGCATAGACCGACCTGGGCGTCTCCGTGTCGAGCTGCCAGTCGGTCCGCCTCATCGCCGCGACCTCCTGCCGGGGATCGAGGTCGGGCACGAATTGCAGGCTGTGCTGAGGGTTGTAGCTGACGATCTCGTCGCGTCTGCTTCCCCGCGCGGTGGGGTAGCTGACGCGCTCGAAGCGACCGGGCCAGCCGTAGCGGACCAGCAGCTCTCGTAGATCCGATCCCCAGGGCTCCCCGAACGGCGAGCTCGCTCGCTGTTGCATGCGGTCCAGCACTCGCCTGGCGAAGTGCTCTGTCCGGCGGTCGTTCGCGGGCAACAGGTGAAGTGGGTCAGCGAGCCACCAGAACCGCGCCTCGATGCCGGCTCGCTCCTCGCAGGTCAGTCTGTCGTAGTGCCGGCGGGCCCCGCCGCTCAGTAGATCGGTGATGTTGGTCCACCGGCATCTCTCGTCTTGAGGCATCGACGACAACGCGGCTGCGAAGCTCGATTCAGCCGACTCGAACTCGCCGGCGAAATGGAAGGCGTAGCCCTGCAGCGCCGTGCACCACCAGCCTGCGAGGGCGCGACACTCGCGCGCCGCTCCCACCGCCTCGAGTTGACGGTCGGCCTCTACCAGGTATCTCACGCGTTGCCCGGCAATCCACTCGTCGCCCGGCAGCGAGCGAGCGGCGCGGTCGAGCTGCGCGATGAGCTCGTCTCGAGCCTCCTTGACTTCCGGGGACTCGGGCCGCGGCTCCCTTTCCTCGTCGCCGTGCCGAAGACAGTAACGGCCGACGATCTCATGGCAGCGCCGGCCCGGGCTCCGCGCCCCCCGGTACAGTCGACTGCGCCTCAGCCGCTCGAACCGTGACTGGTGCGCGCGGGCGGCCTCCAACACTCGCTGCGAGTCGACCGGCGCTTGGGCGTACCGGTCGCTCGTCGCGGTTGAGTGCCCGGTAAGGAACGCCTGCCGATCGGTGGGCGGCTCGCAGTCGCGCCCTACACCTACATACGCTGCGAGGAGGTGAATGGTAAACAGCGGTGGCAGCAGCCAAGCGGTCTGAACTGAGCGCATAACTTCGCCTAGGATAGCCGGGCGCGAGCCGACCGGCCAGGGTGATAAAGACGCACTATACAGACTGTGCAAGAAGATTCTTGACACAGGAACGCGATGTTCCTATAGTTGCCGTGTATACGATTCCCATCTTTGCTGCGAGTTCGCGGGCGCGTACCGTCCGCATTTACATAGATTCAACTGTAGAGACACGAGAATAGCAACAGCAGGGAGGTGCGTGGGAGCGCTTACTTAGTCAGCCCCCTACAATCTGTTCTGCAGTAACTCTCCACGCTTGCTACGGTGGCGAGCTGGTACGTTTTCCAACGGCCCAGTCGCTTCCTTGCCCAGAGTAAGCGGTGTTAAGCCGTATTGCGAGCGGCAAGAATGAGAGCGCCATCCAGCCTGTGCGCTCCGTTCGTCAATCTTCATCCGTCGACCTAGTCGGGCCTCAGCCGACGGCCATCCGGCCTGCTCCGCTGACGGCTCGGGTCAACCTCGCACGGAGGAGGTAGCGAGTATGTATCTGAAAGGTTTTTGGAGACGTCTGCCGATCGCGACTCTCGTCGCGGCGGGCGTCGTCTTGCTGGCTGGGACCAGCCAGGCGAACGCCCAGGCCGTGATAACCGGGACGGTGGTGGACGCGGACGGCGCGCCCGTCGCGTTCGCGGAGATCTCGATCGAGCGACTGAATATCGGGACGGTAGCAGGGGCGGACGGCAATTATCGTCTGCTGGTTCCGGCAGCCAGGGTGACGGGTCAAAGGGAAATGGTCGTCGTCCGAGCGCTGGGCTACCGTTCGGAGACCCTCGAGGTCGGGCTGACCGAGGGGGAAATCGCCCTCGACGTCACGTTGTCGCTCGACCCATTGAAGCTCGAGGGCATCGTAGCGACAGGCCAGGCGCTGACTACGACCCGTGAGCGATTGGGCTACACGGTCAGCACCGTTGAGGATGAGGAGATCACCGACAGTCAGGAAGGCAACGTCGTCGCCGCGCTGGCGGGGAAGGCGCCTGGCGTCTGGGTGACTTCTTCGTCCGGAGATGCCGGTTCCGGTGCGTTCATCAACATCCGCGGCTTCAATACCGTGTTGGACTCGAACCAGCCGCTGTTCGTGGTGGACGGCACACCGATCGACAACAGCTCGTTCAC
Source organism: Gemmatimonadales bacterium (assembly GCA_050053635.1). GTDB lineage: Bacteria > Gemmatimonadota > Gemmatimonadetes > Palauibacterales > KS3-K002. Next base: position 513 of record JASFTI010000225.1, on the reverse strand, counting down.
TGGATTCAGTCCTGCTGGTCTCTACGCCTGGGACCCGCGAGCGGGTACCGCGGTTCAGAACCGCCTGGCGGACCTGAACCCGAATGACATCGAGAGCATCGAAGTGCTCAAAGGTCCGGCGGCGAGCTCGATCTACGGCTCCGCCGGTGCCAACGGAGCGGTCCTGATCACCACCAAATCCGGCCAGCGCGGTGTAACCCGGCTGTCGGCCAAGATGTCCTACTCGTTCGACGAGGTGAATCGGACGGTCCCGTTGCAGACTCAGTACGGCCGTGGCTTGGCGGACCCGGACGATCCGAGCGTCGATCTCACGGACGGGGACCCGACTTACCCGCTGAGCTGGGGTCCGCAGCTCGCATGCTACCCCAACTGCGTCGTGGGCCAGGACATTTTCGACCACGCGAACGAGATTTTCCAGACAGGGCACCGGGCGACGCTCGACTTCACACTGTCGGGCGGCGGTGATCGCACGACCTATTACCTGTCGGGATCGTACACGGATCACCAAGGTTC
>JASFTI010000224.1:0-6211 GCA_050053635.1 Gemmatimonadales bacterium | reverse complement strand
GCTTCCAGCCCCGCGCCCGGCGCCGCCAGCTCCCTCGGCGACGGTTCCGCCGGCCTCGGTTCCGCCGGCGCCGGCTGGGGACGCGGCTCACCCTCTCTGGGGCCGCCGACCACCCCGGTCCCCGACGGCGGCTGGCAGGCGGCCGCGGCCAGGACGAGCAGGGCGATCGCCGTCGGCCGGGCCCGAGATATCGTCTTAGGTCGAGCGCCGTAAATCACTTAATATCAATGGATTATGGATCTCAGAGAAGAGAACGTATCAGGTCGCCCAGCAGGTGTCGCTCGAAGTTCGTCGCCCGCTCCAGCACCTCTTCGTAGGTCGCCTCGATGAACAGATCGGTCGTCCGGCACTCGCGTCCCTGGGAGCGGAAGAGGAACCTGCCGCGGAACAGGCGGTCGGCGCACTCGCGCGTCTGCAGAACGACCGTCCAGTTCTCGCCCTCGTAGGGTACCGAGTCGATCTCGTCCTCCTTGGGCGACTCGTCGAACATCTGGAATTGGGGATCCACGCCGTCCGACGCGCCGCTATCTGGTGACCCCATTAGGCCCTCACCACCCGGTTCGAATCATGGGCGAACTCTGCTCACCAAGGCGGGTCGACCCTCTGCGCCTGGGAGAGTGCGACCTCCAGTTGATGATCGTCGACGCTCTCGAGATAGCCCGGGTGGACCGTCAGGTAGCGCAGCTCGCTCGCGCCCTGCCCGCCCAGCCCTTCGAAAGCGATGGTTGGCATGGTCAGCATGCCGTGCTTGCCGCCTTCCGCGTACGACACGCGCCAGCGCCGTCCCGTCTTGTCGGTGAATTCGCGCTCCTCCGCCACCTTTCGCACCTCTTGTCTCTCGCGCCTTGCGACTTAAGGTTTAGGCCATGGCTCGAAAGTTCACCGACCGCTCCGGCCGACCCTGGGTCGTCGAGCGCGAGCATGGCCGCTCCGAACTGGTCTTCCGGCCGGTTCACGGCGAGCAGGGCGACGAGCAGGTCGTTCCGCTGCCCGCTCACAAACACAGCCAGGACCCTTACGAGTTCAGCGACTCCGAGTTACAGCGTTTCCTCGATCAGGCCAGCACCCGCTACAAGAAACCGAAGGGGCCCTCGCCTTTCTAACCGCCCGACACACTCAGTCCAGCAGCAGCGCCGCCAGCGCCGTGGCCGTCACCACGGCGATCAGGAACGCCTGAAACATCCAGCCGCCCCGCGGGTGACTGCCCCGACAGTGCGGGCAGCGCTGCGTGTGGTCGGGAATGACCGCGTCGCAATGCCGGCAAATCTTCAAAAGAATACCACCGCGATGAACCAAACGAGCAGCGCCGTGACCGCCACCGGCAATATCGTGTAGTAGAAGAACAGCTTCGCCGCCCCGCGGAAATACTCCCACTCGTCCCGCTCCGCCTTCCGGGTGGCGAGCCAGCAGGGGCGGCACAGATGCTCGATCGTCTCGGTCAACCGATTGAGTCGGTAGTAGCGTGCCTCGGCGGCTTTCTCCCCGCACATCGGACACTGCTGCATCGCAGGCCTCCTCCCCGTAAACGCCGGTTTGCTCTTGCTAAATAATATGCCCGAGCCGGTAGCACCGCGCCACCGCTAAGCGACTCCTCTTGTTCCCCCTACCTTCGTCGTGGTTATCGTTCTCGTTGTCGTTGTCGTTGTCGTTGGCCTACTCGTAATCACCCGCTGCTCTTAGGACACAACGATAACGACAACGATAAGGAGAACGAGAGGGAAAGGAGGGCGAGAGATAGAGGCGGGAGATAGAGGCGGATCACCTGCTGGCGCGAGGAAGGGCTGCACCGCGGGGCGCGGGGGGCGAAGCGCCGCCGGCCCGCTCCAAGCTACGCTCGGACGACGGACCTCGCGCCCCAGCGATGCATCGCTCACTTCGACCGCTTGATCGTGATCCGGGCGTCCCGGGTCACGATCACGATCTCATTCCCTTCCTCGATCACCGTCGCGATCACCGAGCTACGGCCCCGCACCTCCACGTCCACATCGCCCACGCTCCCGGCGAAGCGCAGTTGATCCGGGACAGGCGTCTCCGCCAGTTCGCGCGCCTGAATCTCGAGCATCTCGGCTCGCAGGCGCTCGAGATCCGCCCTTGTCTGTACTTGGAGCTCCGCCTCGCGGGCCAAAAGCTCGCTCAGCTCTGGCTCCATCTCGCGCAGCAGTGAGTCGCCGCGGGCGCTCAGCAGCGCCGTCAACTCGTCGGCCTCCGAGCGCAGCCGCTCGGTCAGCTCCTGCTGCCGCAGCTGCTGTTCCTGTACCTGCTCCAACAAGGCCGCCATCTCCAATTCCTCGCGACGCAGCAGCTGGGCCTCGGCCCGCTCGCCGGCGGTCAGGGTGACCTCGCCGACGGCGGCCCCGCGACGGTACTTGAACGTCACGGACTGGCCGGCCGTCACGGCGCCGAAGCGGCGGCCGCCTTCGTCGTCGGTCAGCGGGACGCCGTCGATCTCGACCAGCCGATCGCCGCGTCGCAGCCCGGCACGATCCGCCGGACTGCCCGGCTCCACCGAGAAGACCTCGGGCGGTTCCTTGAACTTCCAGACCGGCGGCCTGCCCGACTCGCCCCGGTAGACGGAGCAACTGCAGCTGATGCCGAAGCCGAACCAGCCACCCGGGAAGACGGGTCGTGCACGGACGCTGATCTGGGGCGCCACCAGCACCACGGGCGCCACATCGACCGCGGCCTCTGCCTCGACCGCTTCCCCCACGGCCAACTCCGCCTCGACCGCCTCTGCCTCGACCGCCTCTACCTCGACCGCCTCTACCTCGGCCTCCACCGGAACGGCGAGCCGCGGCTCGGGCGCCACGACCACCTCGGTCGGCTCGACCAGCACGCGCCAGGCGTCCGCCGCCTCGACCACCCGCTCGCACTGAGCGCCCACATCGATCGGGACCCGGGCCAGGCGCTCACCCCGCCGGACCGTCAGCGTGACCCGCGCGCCGGGCTCCAGGTTGGCGTAGTGCCGGCCCGCCGCGCCCGTCGTGATCAGCATGCCGTCGATCGCGTTGATCGCGTCGCCCTCTCGCAGCTTACCATCCGCGGGGCCACCCTCTCGCACCCCGACGATCACCGGCTCGGAGCGAAACCGCCAAACCCGCTCGCCGTCCTCACCGATGTAGTAGCTACAGTTGCACTCGAGGCCGCTGATCCCGAGGTCGCCCCGCACGGCCTGGCCCTCCGGGCAGGCCGGTTCTTGCGGCGCCGCGGGGGGCCGCGGCACCACATCTTGAGCGGCCGCACCCGCCGCCAGACCGGCCAGCAGGCCGGCGCAAAGCGCTAAAGTCGCGATTCCTGGATTCTTCATCAGACTAGACTCCTATCCGGCACGATCGGGTTCGATCGCCAGTCAACTAGAACCAGACCACGTTGGTCGTGTCATCGGCGGCACCCGCTCCGCGACCGCCCGCATTACTCCGTTCCGCCTCCTGCAGGATCCGCAAGGCGACCGGGTCGTCCGGCGCCAGCCGCACGATCTCGTTGGCCGCCGCCCAGAACGCCGCCAGCGCCACCTCCCGCGCCTGCTCCACCTCTTGCGGCTCGGCACCGCCCGTCGCCGTCACCAGGGCGGCCAGCGCCTCGCGGTGCGCCGACCCGGTGCTCTGCACGCGCGCAGCGGCGAGGTCGGTGGGTTGGGTGTAGACGTTGGCCAGGGCGTCGGCCGTCTGGCGCACGCCCATCGCCTGCCCCACCGCCAGCCCGCTCACGAAGAGCGCCAGCGCCGCCGCGATCCCCGCCGCCAGCCACGGCAGCCGCGCACCGGCGAGCAGCGGTCGCGAGCGGATGATCCCCCGCTCCTTCAGCGCCCGTACCGTCCGCTCCTCCGCCACCCGAGAGGGCATGCGCTCCCGGGGTAGCGCGTCGAACGCCGCACGCTCGTCCCGACTCAGTCCGTTCTCATCCATCTCCACCATCCATCCTTCTCGACTCCGGATTCAGCAGCGCCCGCACCGCGCGGCGGGCGCAGGAGAGTTGGCTCTTCGAGGTCCCCGTCGCGATCCCCAGCTGCTCGCCGATCTCGTCGTGCGTGAAACCTTCCAGATCGTGGAGGATGAGCACCGTCCGATAGCCCACCGGCAGCAGCGTCATCGCTCGCTCCAAATCGATCCGTTCGTCCGGCCCGGCCGCCGGGGCCGGCGGCTCGACCGACGCGTTCCAGTCCAGGTCGCGCCCGTTCCGCTTCCGCCACAGGTCGCGGCAGACGTTGAGCCCGATCCCGCCCAGCCAGGTCGAGAGGCTCGATTCCCAGCGGAACCCGGCCAGGTGCTGCGCCGCACGCAGCCACGTCTCCTGCACCACGTCCTCGGCGTCGACCTCGGCCCCGCTCAGCAGCCGCAGCACGAACTGGAACAGCCGCGGTGTGTGGCGCCTGTAGAGCTCCCGGAACGCCCGCTCGTCCCCGCGCTCCAGCAGCGCCGCCGCCAGCCCGCGATCGGGGACCTCGGAGTACGCTTCCCTCCCCATCTCATCCCTCTGTCGCTTCGGAGCCTAGAATGGTTGTGTTGGAGAAGTTAGACCCTCTCCATCTCCATCTCCATCTGATGACCGATGAAGATGGAGATGGAGATGGAGATGGAGATGAAGATGGAGACGCGGAGTACAGGACGGGCCTATTTGCCGCCCATATACGGATAGCGGTAATCCGTCGGCGGCACGAAGTTCTCCTTGATCGTCCGCGGCGTCACCCAGCGCATCAGGTTGATCGCCGAGCCCGCCTTGTCGTTGGTGCCGCTGGCCCGGCCGCCGCCGAACGGCTGCTGGCCAACCACCGCGCCCGTCGGCTTATCGTTGATGTAGTAGTTGCCCGCCGTGTAGCGCAGCGCGTCGTCGGCCTCGGCGATCGCCGCCCGGTCCCGGGCGAAGACCGCGCCGGTCAGCGCGTAGTCCGACGTCACGTCGCACAGCTCGAGCATCTGCCGCCAATCCGCATCCTTATAGACGTGGAGCGTGAGCACCGGCCCGAAGATCTCCTCGCACATCAGCCGCGACCTCGGGTCCTGGCTGACCACGATCGTCGGCTCGATGAAGTAGCCCTTCTTGTCGTTGTAGCCGCCGCCCACCAGGATCTCCATTTCGGCCGACGCCTTCGCCTCGTCGATGTACTCGCTAATGCTGGCGAACGCGTTCCGGTCGATCACCGCGCACATGAAGTTACGGAAGTCGCGTGGGTCGCCCATCTTGATGCTCTTCACCGCCTCGACCAGCTGCTCCTTCACCTCCGGCCACAGCGACTCGGGGATGTAGGCCCGCGACGCGGCGCTGCACTTCTGCCCCTGGTACTCGAAGGCGCCGCGCACCGTCGCGGCGACCAGCGCCCCGACGTCGGCGCTGGCGTGCGCCACGATGAAGTCCTTGCCCCCCGTCTCGCCGACGATACGCGGATAGTTCTTATAGAGCCGCAGGTTCTCCGACATCTTCTGCCACAGCATCAGGAAGACTTCCGTCGAGCCCGTGTAGTGGATCCCGGCGAACTGCGGGCTCGGCAGGATCACGTCGGTCAGCGCCGCCGAGTCGCCGATCACGAAATTGATCACCCCGTCCGGCAGCCCCGCCTCCTGCAGCACCTTCATCACGAAGTAGTTCGAGTAGATCGAGGTGCGCGACGGCTTCCAGAGCGACACGCCGCCCATCAGCGCCGGCGCCGTGGGCAGATTGCCGCCGATCGAGGTGAAGTTGAACGGCGTGATCGCGTAGACGAAGCCCTCCAGCGGCCGCTGCTCGATCCGGTTCCACACCCCCGGCGACGAAAACGGCTGCTCCCCGTAGATCTCCTCGGCGAAGTGGCAGTTGAAGCGCCAGAAGTCGATCAGCTCGCAGGCCGCATCGATCTCCGCCTGGTGCACCGTCTTGCTCTGGCCCAGCATGGTCGCCGCGTTCACCACATCGCGCCACGGGCCCGCCAACAGGTCCGCCGCCTTGAGCAGGACCGCCGCCCGCTCCTCCCACGGCCAGCGCGACCATTCTTTCCAGGCGCGCTGCGACGACTCGACCGCCGCTTCAATCTCCTTGGGCCCGCCCTTGTGCCAGGTGGCCAACACGTGTCCGTGGTCGTGGGGCATGACGTAGTTCGACGTGTCGCCGGTGCGGACCTCCTGCCCGTCGATGATCAGCGGGATGTCGATCTTCTGGCCCGCCAGCTCGTCCAGCTTCTTCTTCAGGCTCTCGCGTTCCGGCGTGCCCGGCGCGTAGGAGAGAACCGGCTCGTTGTCGGGAA